>JBIIMR010000028.1:0-9809 GCA_044337895.1 Alphaproteobacteria bacterium | reverse complement strand
GCTTAAGTTCTATTTCCATGTCTTCAACAAAATCCATGACAGGTCATCTTTTAGGTGCAGCAGGAGCAGTAGAAGCATTTTTTTGCATTAAGGCATTAGAAACAGGTATTTTACCTCCAACTATGAATTTAATAGAACAAGAAGAAGAATGTAATGGTGTAGATTTAATTCCAAATAAATTAAAAGAAAAAAACGTAGATTATGTTTTATCAAATTCATTTGGATTCGGAGGAACAAACGGTTCTATAATTTTTAAAAAATTTACAGATTAGTAACTAAAGATTAATTGTATGAAAAATATTATTTTATATTGTATATTTTTTGTTTTTATTACTTTAGTAGCTTTGTTATTTAGCCACGGACCATTACAAAATAGTTTAATTGTTTATATACCAGCCAATGCAACCGTATCAGATATTTCTAACAAATTAGAAAGAAAATCAGTAATTCGTAATCCTTTAATTTTTAAGTTTTTTTTTAAATTACTTTTAAAAGATAAAAAAATGGTAGCAGGGGAATTTGTTTTTCCAAAATATAACAGTTTGTTAAATGTTATTCTCACAATCACAAATCCTAATAATGTTTATAAAAGAAAACTAACAATTCCAGAAGGTTACACCATAGATCAGATTAAAAAGATTCTTTTAGAGAATCAATACCTAGAAGGACCACTCCCACTATACATACCAGAAGGTTCAATTTTACCAGAAACATATGTTTATTATAAAGGAGATTCACGATCTAAAATAATCAATCAAATGCAATTAGCAATGAGAAAATACATAGAAGATCTTTGGGAAAAAAGAGATAAAAATCTAATTTACAGAAACATAAATGAGGCATTAACATTAGCCTCAATTGTAGAGAAAGAGGCAATTTTAGATAGAGAAAGAGCATTAATAGCAGGATTATTTATCAATCGCTTAAAAATCAGAATGAGACTTCAATCAGATCCCACAGTAGTATATGGTTTAAAAAATAAAAAATATGGTTCACCAATTACAAAAAAAGATCTTCAATCAAAACATTCTTTTAATACTTATTTAATATACGGACTTCCACCCCATCCCATAGCAAACCCAGGAAAAGAATCTATTTATGCCGTATTTTTTCCAGCAAAAACTAACCACCTATATTTTGTTGCAGATGGTAAAGGAGGGCACAATTTCAGTGCAGATTTAAAAACCCATAACGACTATGTTAGACAGTGGCGAAGAATAGAAAAAAAGAACAAATAAAAAAGAACAAATAAAAAAATCAACAATCAAATAATCAAAAAAATAACTCTAACAAACAACAATCCATTAAACAAGCAGGATTATTAGGATTACATATTTTTACCTCCCTAACACTACACTTTGATTCTAATTTATTCCTAATATTTTTTTCAAAAGTATAATATTTTTCTTTCTTTAACAAAAGTCTTACAACAGACTTAATATTTTTATCTATAATATAATCAAATACTTTATTAGGATGTTGAATATCCCACATACCCCTTACCCTTAAATTAGTTATCCCAAGGAGTATCAATTTCTTTAGTTATTCCATCTTTTATTTTGTTATAAATTAAAGGGTTAGCAGCATAGCAATCACCATAAATAAACCATAAATTTTTTAATCTTTTTCTATCTTGTGGAATTAAGTATTCTACTGCATTAACAAGCTTATATTTTACATCATAACCTAATTTTTCTAATTTAGTAATTATATCAAAAAAAGTTTCCGAGTTTCTTTTATGTAATAATCCAGAAACATTTTCAGCAACAAAAAACAAGGGTTTTTTATCTTTTATGATTCTAATATATTCATAAAAAAGTTTTCCTATTTCATCCAAAACTCCACCTAATGAACCAGCTTCACTAAAACTTTGGCAAGGAGGACCACCAATAATTCCAATACAATCAGGGATTTCATCACTATTTACTTTTCTTATATCCCTTTTATCCAAAAAAAAATTAGCAAAATTATACGAAAAAGTATCCCAAATTGATTTATCATATTCATTAGCATATAAAACATTAAATCCAGCTTTTTGAAATCCTAAGTCAAAACCACCGCAACCAGAGAATAAAGACACTATATTTCTCTTCATAATAACTGATATTAATCCAAGTCTGCAATTTCTAATTGTTCTTTTAATTCATAGTCATTAAATTTTTCATTCAAAAGAATTTTCCCCACACTGGGCATTCTAATCATCATTAAATCAATTTTTTCTTTATATGCTTTAAACTCATCTAAACTGTTATTTTTCAATACCCCAACAGAAGGAAGTTTAATATTAATAGGATTAATTTGTTTATGATTCACTAAAACTTCATAATGTAAGTGAGGTCCAGTAACCCTACCAGATGCTCCAACATACCCAATAATAGTTCCCTGTTTTACCCTTTTGCCTATTTTAATTTTAGAATCTATTCTATTCATATGGGCATAAGAAGTTTCTAAGCTAGAATTATGTTTAATTTTTACATAATTTCCATAGCTACCAAACCAACCCGCCATTACAATGGTTCCATCCCCTGCAGCTAAAATAGGAGTTCCAGTAGCAGCAGCAAAGTCTATTCCTTTATGTAAAGCATTATACCCAAGAACAGGATGTTTCCTAAGCCCAAAACCAGAAGATAACCTAAAAGCACCTTCCACAGGTGTTTTAATTAATGTTTTTTGAGCAACCTTAGCATCCGCAGTAAAATAATTATCTGCAAATTTATAAAATTCAACAACCCTATCTTTTAACTTTAAAGAGGCATATAACACATTATCACAAAATTCCACCTGACTATAAGGATCAAAGTTACAAGAATAAAGAACTTCTAAATAATCATTTTTTTGAATATCTCTCTGAAAATCAACATCCCAAGAAAAAACCTTTGCCAAATCAAACAAAATATTTTTAGGTAAAGAAACACTAACAGCAGAGTTATATATACTATCTTTGATATAAAATTGTTTTTTATAAATATATTTTTTAAATTGTTTTTCTTCTTTATAAACTAAGTATTTATCATCTAAATGTTCAACAATAATATTATAAAGATTATTAACAGATAGTGATATTTTTTCAATTTTTTGGTATTGCCATTCCGATGAATTAGCAAAAACAACTTCTAATTTAATCCCACTTTTTATATTATTTACATTATAAATAGTAGATATTTTTTCCAATATTTCATTTGCATCACTTAAAGAAACATCTTGAGATAAAAGTATATTAAATAAATTATCACCTTCTTTTATAACAAAAACACTTTTATAATAGTTAACAGGATCAAAAACACTTTTTAAATTAAAAACATATTTATATATTTTAATAAAAGCCATAGAATTAGGAGAGTTTTCTAACTGATTTACTTTTACATTAAAAAAATCTTTATTAAAATAAAGATACAAAGAGAAATAAGATAAAAAGATTATTATAAAAATAGAGATAGTAGATTTAACAAGATTATTTTGCATAAACTTTATTAAATATTTTAAATAAACAAATATTCCAACTAAAAATATTTTGACTAAAGAGAACATAGTTTTATATTTTCCTAGATTAAAAAGATAATTACAGACAACACTCTTAATAAAAGTTATGATATAATAGCACAAAAATATAAAACTATTTATTAAAAATTTAAAAAAAATAATCCAATTTTTATATAAAAACAATTTACGAGTTTTCATATAAATTATTTTTAATAAAATATATAAAAAAATGTTTAACTTCATAATAAATTGATACATAAAAAATGGAAACATAATAAATATTTTTAAATTCATGATTAAGATATAAAGAGCATTCACAATATTTTTTTGCAGATACTTTAAATATTTATATATTTTGTATGTCTTTTTTTGCATTACGGTTTTAATGTGTAATATTTCTAATTCTATTTTAGAAAAAATTTGATTCATTTTCTGTTTTGTTTTTATCTTATATATAACATTAATTTTTTGTTTTGTAGTTTTGTTATTGTTATTTGCAATCAAAAAATAAAGGTAAACAATTAAATTTTTTACAGAATAAAATATTATAAAAATAGCATCAATAATTATTCTTACAATAAAATAAGGCATTAAAAATAATACTATTTTAATAGTTTGGAATAAAAATACATATACAATATAAGATAAAACTTTTATTAGTATGATGCTAATTTTTAAAGTAATTTTTGTTATTATGTATATAAATATCGTAATTTGTTTTACTATTTTATAGCTAATTAATAAAAGAAAAGAACTTAATTTGTATAACCCTTTTGTTATACCTATAAAAATTTTAGCAATATAGCTGAATATATAAAATAATATTCTAAAGAATAGTTCAATCTTATCAAAGATTTTTTTTAAAAAATATCCCACCAACAAACACTCCAAATATTTTTTTAATTTATGTAATTTTTTCTATTAAAACAATTGTTTCAATATGTTGAGAAAATATAAATTGATCTACCACATTTATTTTTGTTATTTTATAATTAGATGATTCAAGAAATATTTTTATATCATTAAACATAGAAACAAAGTTGCAAGATACATAAACAATTTTTTCTATATCTAATTTTACAAGTTTTTTACATAAATTTAAAGCACCTAATCTAGGAGGATTTATAATTACATTAAATTTTTTACCATTTAGAGGCGAAAGTGTTAGATTTTTTTCAAATAGATTTTTTTCAAATGCAGTAACATTTTTATCAATATTATTTATTGCATCAACAGATTCTTTATTTATTTCAAATCCATATATTTTTGTATTAGGGAACATAAAACTAAAAGTGCCATTTCCACAAAAAAAATCAGCAATCATTTCGCTTTTTTCTAAATGATTATATACTATATTTTGTAAAGTTTTTTCACCACCAAAAGAGGGTTGCAAAAATGTTTGTGGAGATATTTTTATCACATTACCATTATTTTTAATTGATAGTTTTTTTTTGATAGCAAAGGGCTCAATGCTATTATTTTTCATAATAAAAATAGAATTTACTGTATCAAGCTCCATCAGTTTTTGTAAGATTTTTATTTCTTTTAAATTTATTTTATTTAAGTTATCAATTACAATATCCAAAAAATCATCAATTGAGGTGATACTAATCTTAATCTCACTAGATAGATTTAATGATTCCAAAGCTTTTTTTAAATCCTCTATTACAGAATTAATAGCAGTATTTGCCACAACACATTTTTTAATATCAACTATTTCATTTGTAGAATATTTTTTAAAACCAAGCTTGTTATCTTTAAAAAACAAACTTAATCTTCGTCTTTTATTGTCAATATCTAAAACATTTAAGAAGGTGTATTCAATCTTATTTTTATCAAAATCAATAAGATTTTTTTCCATAGATTTAACAAATATATCTTTTTTAAAATGTTTATATTCATCTTCAAATAAATGCTGTAATTTACAACCACCACAAGAGTAAAAATATTCACATAAAGGTATATTATGATTACTTTTATTTATATTATATTTTATAGCAACAGGATTATTTTTATCATTATTTATTTCTATTATTTCTACTTCATCCTTAGGCTTACAAAAAGGAATCCTAACTCTTTCTACTTTATTAGTTTCAACATTTAAAAGAATCCCATCACAAGCACTATTTAATTCTAAAACTACCCCTTTAATTTTAGTAAAATCATTTTTAAAATTAGCAATATTTTTTTTAGACATAAAATCCATAACCAAGTATAATTATTAATAAAGATAATTATAAAATATATAATAAACTGTATTAAATTAATAACATAAAATTTAAAAAAAAGAAAACATAAAACCATGTCACAAAATCCAGAAATCCATACTTTAAGTAACGGACTTAATGTTGTTTTATCCCACAATCCAAACATTAGAACAGTGCAAACCGCTTTTTTTATCAATGTAGGATCAAACATAGAGAATCTAAAAAACAGTGGTATTTGCCATTTTTTAGAGCATATGATATTTAAAGGAACCAAAACAAGAACAGCAAATGATATTTCCAAAACAATAGAAGAAAACGGCGGCTACATCAATGCATGGACTTCAAAAGAAAAAACTTGTTTTTATACTAAAATGCTTTTTAATGATGTAAGTATTTCCATAGATATTTTATCAGATATTATTCTTAATTCTACTTTTGAAGAGAAAGAATTAATCAAAGAAAAAGCCGTAGTAAAAGAAGAGATAGATCAAAGTCAAGACGATCCCGAGGATCTAGTTTATGAACTTTTTATGCAAAACACCTATAAAAATTATTCATTAGGATTGCCAATTTTAGGCACTAAAAATAATGTTTCATCCTTTACAAATAAAGATCTTTCAAATCTTATTCAAGATTATTACACTGCAAGTAATATGGTTGTATGTATTTGTGGGAATTTAAAAGATAAACAAGCTATTTTAGCAAAGTTAGAATCTTCTTTAAAATCTTTACCAACAAAAAATATTGAAAACAAACATAAAGAAGCAATTTTTCAACCATCAGTTAATACTTTAGTTAAAAAAGAACTCAACCAAGCACAAATAATTTACGGCTTTAATTACCCAAATTATTATGCAGATAATAAAGATTTTTTTACAGCTAAATTAATCAATGTTATTTTAGGGGTAGGGATGTCTTCTCGCTTGTTTCAAGAAATCAGAGAAAAACAAGGCTTAGTTTATTCCATAGATAGCACCTATGCAACCTACCACAACACAGGATTTTTAGCAATTCAAGCAGGTTGCAATGTAGATTCGCTTCCAAAAATCAATCACTCAATTAATCAAGAAATTCTAAAATTACAAACAGATAAAATTACAGAGGCAGAAATCAACAAAGCTAAAAAATTAATGGTAAGTAGTTTATATATGTCTTTAGAAAACTTATATTCAACAACAGAAAGATTAGCAATTTCATACCTAAACCACGGCAAAATAGAATCAATAGATAACATTGTAGAAAATATCAATAACATAACCGCAGAAAATATTTTAAATTTCAGCCAAAAAAATCACTCAAAAAAATCAATATCAATCGTTGCCAACAAAGATATTAATTTAGACGATTTTTAGTTATTAATGTTTTTTATAGGAAAACATCCCCAATAAATAATTTTTGGAATAATACCACTTAACACTATAATCATTTTTTTATAATATTATTTAAAAAATATGTTTGTAATAATACCTATAATACTACTTAAAAAAGTACTTGAAACTATAATAATTAACCATTTTACAATCGATTTTACTGTGAAAGCATTCCTAATACGAGAATGCTTTTCGCTAATTTTTTCTATAGACTCTATAAAATTATTATCTGTTTTTATTTTATCTTTTATTTTTTCACAAATTTGATTTTCATTTTTAAAATTATTAGTTTCCAGATATTTTTGTATAATAGAATCTATTTTTACTTTAGCAGAATTGGATTCCTCTATCATTTTACAAAATAAGACAGCACTATAGTCTGTTCTATGTAAGTTCTCTAATTGTTTTAACCCATCAGCATCCAGTGCTTGATAGGATTTATCCTTACTTTCTACCATGATCTACTGTCTACATTCAGTGTCTGATTCCGTATTTGTTGTATCTTTTTTAGAAACAGAATATTCATCAACAATTTTTTTAATATCATTTATTATATCTTTAGAATCAAGATAAGGTTCTTCAATATCATCATTATCTTTATTTATAACCTTACTCCAAGCACTACCAGATTTATGTGTAAGATATTCCAATGAATTAGCACTCCAATCCCCAAAATATTGTTTTACATAATTGCAATTATATTTTATTTCCTCTTCATCCTCAGGATTTTCACTCTCTACTTCTAACTTTATATTGCTAATATTAAAAGCATTATAATTATTACCCGCCTTGTTTTTTATATCAAAATAAAGCTCCCTACAAACAGGACCATGGGGCCAAGCTTCAAATTTTTCTTCAAATAACTTTTTATCATTAAAATAATAATAAAAAGCATAAGTTAAATAAACTAATTTTTGTAATTTTTTATGTGAAATAGGTTGATTGTCTTGCTTAAACAACTCAATCATTTTATTTGCAACATTTCTATATTTTTTACTACTATTTATTGTTTCCATAACCTTATATCCTCCCTTTAATAAAAAAAATCTTCTATAAAAATTTTTTCTTTTTGAATTATAATCCAATTTAACCCAATTACTAATAACCAAATTACTATTATAATCCTACCAACTATAATATCAATAAAAAATTAAAATAATCTTAACAAAAGGTTAATTTTTCACATCATTAGGCTTAAAAAAGGCATTATTACTAGGTAGCTTTAAACTATAATATATTTTTTCCCAGATATTATAAGGATCGCAATCAAACATTATATCAAAATCATATTCAGCAATTATCCACGAATCACCCATTAATTCTTTTTCTAATTGCCCTTCAACCCAGTTAGAACAACCAATAGAAACAATTTGTTTAGTAGGACCTTTTTTAGCAATTATATCCATAATTATATTAGGATGATTAGTCATAAAAACATCTTTTGTAATTTTTACAGTTAAATTTGTTAAATAATCATTAGAGTGTAGAATAAAAACATTATTCACACTAACAGGACCCCCAATAACTATACTAGGATGAGCAACCAAATCTTCTTCCCTAATATTTTTATCTATATTTTTTACAATACTAAAAAAGGGATGATTAGAGGGTTTATTAACCACAATTCCACTAGCACCTTTAGGTGAGTGGCTAGTAATATAAACAACACTTTTATAAAATCTTTCATCCTTAATAAAAGGAGAAGACACAATAAACTTACCCTGTAAAGATGATTTATTTATTTCATTTAATTCTAGCACTTTAACCATACACTTTAACCATATATTTTTTACATTTTCATTTTAATTAATTTTTTTATTGTAATCAATAATTCTATTTTAATTAGTGATATTATAGATTATTTTGTTTTAAAAATATATAAATCAAATTATTATTTTTTAAAATTTTTTCAAAAACTTTACATTTTAATATAATAATGTATAATATTTTCCATAAGATATTTATTCAAAACAATATATTACAACAATATATTGTAATATTAATTATTTTCAAATTTAAAAATTGTAAGGCACATGGTAAAAAATTATAAATTAGAACTTTTAATTGAAGAAAAAGAAATTAAAAACAAAGTTAAATCTTTAGCACAGCAAATTAAACTAGACTACAAAGAAAGTAATAATTTGGTCTTAATAGGGCTTTTAAGAGGAAGTGTAATTTTCATTTCCGATTTAATAAGGGAAATAGGGTTTGAAAATTCTACCATAGATTTTATTGCAGTATCAAGCTATGGAAATAAGATGTCTAGTAGCAAAAATATCAAAATCATCAAAGATATAGAAGAAGACATAGAAGGAAAAGATGTAATCATAATAGAAGACATAATAGACACAGGATACACTTTAAATCACATTAAACAACTTCTAACAGATAGAAAACCAAAAAGTTTAAAAATTTGCACTTTATTAGATAAACCAAGTAAAAGAGAAGTTAACATTCACATTGACTACACAGGATTTATAATAGAGGACTATTTTATTGTTGGCTACGGTATAGACTTCGCACAAAAGCATAGATGCCTTCCATACATTGCAAAGGTGATATTTTAGCATTCAAAATAAATTATTAACTTTTAATATTTTGTAAAGGATATAAAAAAATAAAATGACAATATACTCAGTAGTAGGCTTACAATACGGCGATGAAGGTAAGGGTAAAGTTGTAGATCTGTTATCTAAAAGAGTCCATTATTCAGTTAGATACCAAGGCGGAAACAATGCAGGGCACACAGTAG
>JBIIMR010000027.1:0-9827 GCA_044337895.1 Alphaproteobacteria bacterium | reverse complement strand
GGCAAATCTTTTCACCAGTAATGATTCAAATATCCATGTTTCAGGTCATCCATCCCGTAAGGATTTAAAAATTATGTATAATTTAATAAAACCAGAATACATAATTCCTATGCACGGAGAAACACTCCATTTAAGAAAGCATTATGATTTTGCAATTTCACAAGGATATAAATCTAAGATGTTAACCGTTGGTGATGTTTTAGAATTATCAACAGAGAAACCAGAAATAAAAGATGCAATTCCAGTAGGAAAAATTTGTTACGATGGAAATCGCTTAGTCTCCTCCCAAGAGCAATTCCTAAAAGATAGAGGAAAGATGCATTATAACGGAGTTGTAACCATAGTTTTATCATTTAAAAATAACTACCTAGAAAATATAGATTTAGATATTTTAGGGTTAGTCTCACAGCAAGAACTTGCAATAGAAAAAAAGCAAATTATTAAAAAAATATACACCGTAGTAGATAACATTTTAAAATTTAAAGATCCTAAAGAATCTACTATTAAAGAAGAAACAAAAAGAACAATAAACAGATATTTTAAAGATTTTTTTGATAAAAGACCAATTATATCTATTTTTCTAACTTACTAATTTTTATTTTTGTAATTTGATGTTTTTTCTTTTCAATAACCTCAAATATAAAACCACATATAGCAAACAAACTACCTATTTTAGGAATAGAACCAGTTTCAAATAATAACAACCCTGCAATTGTAGTTACTTCTTCATCGGGCAATTCCCATTTCATTTTTTTATTTAAATCCCTAATACTAAGATCTCCATCGACAATTATAGAACCATCCTCTAATTTTTTAATAGACTTACCAGAATCAGACAGATTTCTCTCTTTATGATTTAAGTCCCCAAAAACTTCTTCCACAATATCCTTTAAAGTAATTATTCCTAAGAAGCTACCATATTCATCAACCACAAGAGCCATTCTTTCTTGTTTTTCTTTAAACTGAGTCAACACATCAACAAGAGGAGATGTATTAGGTAAAATAAATGGTTCCCTCATAAGTGATTTAATAAGAAAGTTATTATCACCTAATTTTTTTATTTTTAAAATATCCCTAATATCAATAATTCCTATAATATTTTCCATATTGTTTTCATAAACAGGAATTCTAGTAAAGTTAGAATTAATAATTTTATCTAAGATAAAGTCTTTATCATCATTAGAATTAATGCAAAAAACTTTTTTTCTATGCAACATAACATCTTCTGCCCTCAATTCAGTTAAATCAAGAACCCCATGTAACATAGCTTTTTCATCTAGTAATGAGTTATCATTCCTTTTAAACATTTCTATAGCACCCCTAATATTATCTATAGAGGCATCTTCATCAATTCCTTTGCTTTTGGTTAGCATAAGGAATATATTATTTATTTTTAAAAATACAAATACAATTGGTTTTATTAATTTCATAAAAATTAAAATAACAGGAGCTGTAAAGCTAGAAACTTGAAATGAGTTATTAAATGCATATGTTTTTGGTAATATTTCCCCAAAAATTAATATTAATGTTGTAGATATCAAGCTTAAATAAAAAACGGATAAATCATCTTCGCCAAAATGCACACCCAAACTAGTAACAAAAGAACCAATAAGTATGTTAACAAATGTATTACCTACTAAAATAGAGGTAATAAGATTCGTATTATTATTATTAATAATTTTATTAATAAGTTTAGCAGCTTTACTACCTTTTTGTTCTTTTTTCAATAGGTAAGGCTTAGAAACAGTAGTTAAAGAAGTCTCAGATGCAGAAAAAAATGCAGAAATCAAAAGCAAAACAAAAATCAAAATAATATCAAATAACATAGCCCATTCCTTTAAAAAAATTTTTATAAAAATTATTGTATTTATAACACCAAAGCTATAAATTATAATCTAAAAAGTTTAATAAATTATTTTTATTTATAGTAGATACAAAACAATTCTCAACATTTTTTATTAAAATCATTCTTATATCATCCCTTATATTTTTTTTATCTTTTTTTATTAACTGCATAAATTTAATAGGTTTAATTTTACCTTTTATACTTGATATTGTTTTTAATTTATTATTTAGTAGATTATTTTCTATTTTTTCTACTAGATTTTCTTCAACATAGCCTAAGAACAACGAGTATCTTAAAGCCATAGAGATACCAACCCCAACCGCCTCACCATGCAGCACAGCAGAAGAATAACCATAATATGTTTCAATAGCATGTCCAAATGTGTGACCTAAATTTAAAAGATATCTATGATTTTTCAATTCTAACATATCTTTTTCAACAATTTCTTTTTTTATTTCACAAGATTTTTTTATCAAATATTGTAAATAATTATTATCTTTATAGTTTTTAATAAAGATATGTTCACATAAAAATTCAAAAAATTCTTTATCTGCGATAATAGCTTTTTTTAATATTTCACTATAAGCAGCAATCATTTGTCTTTCAGGTAAAGAAGAAAGAACATCTATATCAGATATAACCATTTTAGGTTGATGAATCGCTCCTATTAAATTTTTACCCAAAGCATCATTTACACCATTTTTACCACCGATAGAGCTATCTACCTGAGCAAGGAGTGTGGTTGGTATATGAATTAAGTTTATTCCCCTTAATAATATAGCAGATAAAAAGCCTACTATATCCCCAATAACACCGCCACCAACGGCAACAAGTATAGAGTCCCTATTAATTCCAATTTTTAAAATTTTATTAGATAGTTTTTGTATGGTAGCTAAATTTTTTATTTTTTCCGAAGATCTTATTTTAATTAAGTCTACATTAAAACCATGAAAAAGATTAATTATTTTTTTCATAATTATTTCAGAAACATTAGAATCATATATAACAATAACTTTTTTACAAGCATCTATATTATTCACCGCTTCTATGATTTCATAAGAATTCAACCCATAGCCGATATAAACATTATAACTCTTAGCTTCTTTTGTATCTGCTTTTATTTGCAAAATACTTTTTTCTGTCATTTTTTTAACTATTTAACCATTCCAAATTTTTAAAAATTCCATTTTTTTAAATAAAAACCTTATTAAATCCTACAGCAAACAAACCCTAAATTTAAATAAAAATCAAATTAACAAAAATTATAACACAAAACATAAATAAATATCAAGATAATTTTAATAAAAATTTTATAAACCTATCATTTTTATTATTTTCTTTATTACTTCTATTCCATTTTTTTCATCAATTTTTTTATTAATTTCAATTTTATAATCCGCCTCAAGATAAAATTTTATCCTTCTTTGTTTTATTGTTTCAATCATTTTTGTTATTTCTAAGATATTTTTTAATTTTTTAAACATAGGTCGCTTATTTTTTTCAAAAAAAATATTGTTAGCTATAATTGAAGTTTTTGTATCTAAAAAAATACTTAAACAATTTTGTTTAGAGTATTTACGAATATTATCATTTATAAAACTACCACCACCTAAACTTAAAACAGATTTATACATTATTTTTATATTTTCAAAAAACAATTTTTCTTCCATTTCTCTAAAGTATTTTTCCCCAAATTGTTCAAAAATTTCACAAACAGATAGATGTAGTGAATTAGATATAATATTATCCAAATCTAAAAACTTAAATTCTAAAAATTCAGCTAGTAGCTTACCCAATAAAGATTTATATGATGCAGGTAATCCAACTAAAATTATATGATAATGCTTATTTCCCACAAATATTTTTATCCCCAAAACTTAACATAAAACTTAACATATTATTAACAATATAGGTTATACTATAACATTAAAATTAAATTTTTTTTACCAAATAAATTAGGAGCTAATTATAAAATGTCAAGAAGAGGAAGTAAATCAAATAAAAAATATATATATTTAGGAATCTTAGCATTCATTTTTATTTGGATTTTTATTGCATCACAAAAAGTTGTAATTAAACCAGAAATTAAAGAAGAAAAATTAAACATTCCACAATAAAATATTCAAAAGTATTTTTAACATAATTTTTAATATAACAATAATGATAAAAGATTCCAAATCTACCCAAGAGATTAAGCAATACCAAGACTATTTGCATATAGAAAGAGGGCTGTCTTTAAATACAGTCTATTCATATCTAAAAGATATTATGTTTTTATATACTTTTTTATTAGCAAAAAAACCCAGTAAAAACCTATTAATTGCAACAGAGGAAGACTTAAAGAGTTATCTTAAAAAAATATACGATAAAAGTTTTTCATCTAAAACACAAGCAAGAAAAATATCTAGTATGAAAAGCTTTTATAATTTTTTATATAGTGAAAAAATTATCTTAAAAAATCCAGCAATTAATTTAGAATCCCCAAATATAGAAAAATCATTACCAAAATTTCTAACAGAAGAAGAAGTAATAAAACTGCTAGAAACAGCAAAAAATTTAGAGAATAAAAAAATTTACACAATGCTAGAAATATTGTATAGCACAGGTCTAAGAGTATCAGAGCTAGTAAGCTTAAAAACCACAAACATTATAGATAATCAAACTTCTATTTTAGTTTTAGGTAAAGGTTCAAAAGAAAGAAAATTACCCTTAACAAAAATAGCAACAGAATCAATCAAAACCTACACTTTAAGTAAATATTTTAATCAAAAGAGCCCTTGGCTTTTTAGTAGTAACAAAGCAAAATCAGGACACATTAGCAGAGAACGATTCGCACAGCTGTTAAAAGATTTAGCAATTGCAAGCAACATTAACCATAACAAAGTATCTCCACATATATTAAGGCACTCTTTTGCAACACACATGTATCAAAGAGGAACAGATTTAAGAGTTTTGCAATCAATGCTAGGACACAAAGATATCTCCACAACAGAGATTTATACCCATGTTTCAACTCAAAATATCCAAGAAATGCTACAAGATTTTCACCCTTTAACCACAAACGATTTATATAATATCAAAAAATAATAATCATTCACAATAACAATTTGCAAAAAAAAAATGCTAGTAATATAATAAAACAAATTACTAAATAAATAAAATTAGGAAAAGTGTAATGGATAATTTTTTAGATTTTGAATATCAAGTAGCACAGTTGTATTCTAAAATACAAAACTTAGAAGAAAGCAGAGCTATAGGGATAGATGTAGATTCAGAAATCAACGGATTAAATCTTAAATATACAAATTTATTAAAGGATTTATACAAGAATTTAACCCCTTGGCAAACTGTTTTAGTTTCAAGGCATCAGGATAGACCAAAAGGTAAAGATTATATAGATTCTTTAATTACAAATTTCACAGAACTTCAAGGAGACAGGCTATTCGCAGATGATAAAGCTATAATAGGAGGAATAGGTTACTTTAATAAGCAGTCTGTAGTTGTAATAGCAATTGAAAAAGGAAATGATATAGAAACAAGAATCAAACATAATTTTGGAATGTCTAAACCAGAAGGATACAGAAAAGCAGTTCGCTTAATGCACTTAGCAAATAAATTCAAGCTTCCTATTATAACTTTTGTAGATACAGCAGGAGCATATCCAGGATTAGAAGCAGAAGAAAGAGGACAAGGAGAAGCAATAGCAAGATCAACCGCCGCTTGTTTAGAAATAGAAACACCAATGATAAATGTAATTGTATCAGAAGGCGGATCAGGTGGAGCAGTAGCACTTTCAGCAGGCGATTATATAATGATGCTAGAACACTCAATATATTCAGTAATTTCACCAGAAGGGTGTGCCTCTATTTTATGGCATAATGATAAAATGGCAGAAAAAGCTTCAGAAAGTTTAAAATTAACTGCAAAAGATTTATTAAAATATAATATTATAGACAAAATAATAAAAGAACCTATCGGGGGAGCACACAGGAATAAAGAAGCAACAATGTTAAATGTTTCCAATGAGATATCTTTTATTCTCAATTTATTGCTAAAAATGGATGCAAAAGAAAGAAAACAAAAAAAACATGAAAGATTTTTATCAATAGGTAAACTATAAAAGTAATCACAATAAATCTAATATCATTCTTATTTTTATAATAGAATTGACATACTAACAAAATATAGTTATAATGAAATGTTAATTATAAATTCAAATATTAAAATACATTAAAAACAGGGGTCAATACATAATATGTTACAATTTGATATAGAAAAATGCTTAGAGCAATGTGACGGACATTTTGATTTAGTTTTAATTGCATCACAAAGGGCAAGGGAACTATCTTTAGGTCAAAAACCAAAAGTAGAAAGAAATGGTAATAAAAATTCCCTATTATCATTAAGAGAACTAGAACATAAAGTTTTGGATATTAATGATTTAAGAACCTCTTTAATCGGTAGACTTAACAATGAAACCAATTTTATGAAAGAACTTATTAATAAAGAAAGTAACATTTTAGAAGAAGTAAACAGTGCTAATTTTTTACACAGCGAATCAGAATTATTATCAGATGCAGATGCAGAAGAATCAGATACAATTGAACAAGAATTAGAAACAGAATTATTATCAGATACAGTTGAACAAGAATTAGAAGATATAGAATCAGATAAAGAGGAAATTTAATAAATATAACACTATTATAGTATCACTATTCTTTGTTAATAAACTTTATTAAAAAAATTTTTATATTTTATGAATAACAGATTAAAAGATTATTTATCTAAACTACAAAGTTTTAATACTAATTTAAATTTAGGATTAATAGAACAGGCATATGATCTAGCAAATGATTTGCATAAAAATCAAAAAAGAGAATCAGGCGAAGATTACATTACCCATCCAATCGCAGTTTCTCTAATACTTGCTAGCTATAATTTAGATACAGAAACAATTATTAGTGCATTATTACATGATGCAATAGAAGACACAGATTTAACAATCTCAACTCTACAATCAAAGTTTGGTAAAAATGTTTGCAAATTAGTTACAGGTATTACAAAATTAACAACTTTAACAACTTTAACTAAAAAAAATACATTAAATAAAGATTTTACAAATGTAGATTATGAAAATTTAAAAAATTTCATATTAGCTATTTCATCAGATATACGAGTTTTATTCATCAAATTAGCAGATAGACTCCATAATATGCAAACCATAGAATATATAAAGTCCTATGAAAAAAAAAAGAGAATCGCCCAAGAAACATTAGACATCTACATTCCACTAGCAGACAGAATGGGACTAACAATTATTAAAGAGGAATTAGAAGATTTATGTTTTGCAACAATTTTAGGTGATGTTAGAAACTCAATTATCAATCAATCATCAATTTTAATTCAAAATTCAAAAGATGAAATTCAAAATATTAGTAATAACTTAAAAACTTTAATTAATCAAAAAATATCAGGAATCCACATCTATGGTAGGGTAAAAAGACCATACTCAATTTGGAAAAAACTTCAACAAAAAGATAATAAAATCAATAAAATTTATGATATTTTTGCCTTTAGAATCATTGTTAGTAAAGAAGAAGATTGTTATACAGTTTTACAAACAATTCATAAAAATTTTAAATCTATTTTTAGTAGATTTAAAGATTATATAAGTAGCCCTAAATTAAATGGATACCAATCTATCCATACAGGTATTTTTATAGATGATTCTACAATAATAGAAATACAAATCAGAACCCATGATATGCACCAATTTGCAGAAAGAGGAATAGCAAGTCATTGGCTTTACAAAGAGAAAAATTATCAAATCAGTTTAAAAGATATTAAAGAGTATAACTGGCTACAAAATATTGTTAAAATTATTAAAGATACAAACATCAGTAACGAACAAAAATATAAATATACAAGAATGGAACTTTTTTCCGATCAAATTTTTGTTTTTACTCCAAAAGGAATGTTAATTCGCTTACCTATTAACTCTACTGTATTAGACTTCGCATACAGAGTCCACACAGATTTAGGAAGTCATTGTTTAAAAGCAGAGATAGACAGACAAGAAAAAGATGTATTTACCATTTTAAAAAATGGGCAAATTATTAAAATAATTACCTCAAATGATGTAATCCCAAAAGAAGAGTGGCTCTACCATGTCAAAACAGGATATGCAATAACCCAAATCAATAGATACTTAAAACAAAACCAATCCATATTAGCACAATCTAAGGTAGATAATCTCATCAAAGATATCTGCCTAAAAAATAATTTAGTATATAGCAGCTCTTTTATTAAAGATTATATAAAACATAAAAAAATTACTAGTAAATCTTTTTATGAAAAAATACTATCTAAAGAAATAGCAATTATAGATATCATTAATTATATTTATCCAGATTTTAAATTTATTATAAATCATACCCAAAAAGAAGATTTAGTTTTAATCGGTGGCTATAATACTGATTCTATCAATTTAATTATTAGCCCTTGTTGTAATCCAATCTATGGAGATGAAATTAGAGCTATTTTAGTTTTAGGTAAAACCATTGAGGTACATAGAAGTAATTGTATAACACTTACAGACAATTCCATTAACAAAATAAAAGAAGTCAATATGCTATGGTCGTTAAATAGTAAAAAAAATAAATTTTATATTTCTAAGTTAAAAATTTCAATTTTAAATATAATAGGAAGTTTATCTACCATTGTGAATATTTTTCAAAAATATTCAATTAACATAATGAATGTTAATATTACAGAAAATAAAGAAAGTATCTGCAACATTATTATTACTTTTGAAATCACAAGTTTAGAAAGATTATTATTTTTTATTAATAAAATTGAGGAGTGTTATGTCACAAAAAAAGTTGAAAGAATCTAATTTCCCGCCCCATAAAGTAAACTTAGGATTAAACATAGATCATGTTGCAACTCTAAGAAATGCAAGAAAAGAAAAAAATCCAAGCCCAATAGCTTTTGCTTTACTCGCTCAAATTTGCAATACAGATTCCATTACAATCCATTTAAGAGAGGATGAAAGGCACATTCAAGAAGCAGATCTTAAATATTTAAAAAAATATTTAGATATACCTTTAAATTTAGAAGTATCACTCGCAGAATCCTCAATTCAACAAGCATTAAAATATTTACCAAATTCAGTATGTTTAGTTCCAGAAAATCGCCAAGAGGTTACAACAGAAGGAGGGTTAAATTTAGAAAAAAATTTCAATAAAATTTTAGATTCTATTCAAACTCTTAAAGAAAAAAATATTAAAGTTTCCCTATTCATTAACCCAAATCCCAATGATGTAGAATTAGCAAAAAAATTAAATGCAGATTCTATAGAAATTAATACAGGAAGATATTCACAGAGTTTTACCAGCCAGATTCAAAACAATGAATTACAAAAAATAATAGAAACCGCAAAAGTTTGTCAAGATTTAACAATCAATTGCCATGCAGGACACGGACTTAATTATCAAAATGTAGTTAAAATAGCAAGTATTCCAAACATCAAGGAGTTAAATATAGGTCATAGCATTATTAGCTATGCAATCACCGTAGGATTAAAATTAGCATTAAAAAAAATGATATTATTAATTAACAACCCATCAATTAAATAATAGAATTTTTTAAAAGGAAAAAAATGATTTTAGGAATAGGCACAGACATCACAAATATAAACAGGATAGATAGAATTTTATCAATATATCAAAATAAATTTATCAATAAAATTTTGTCTCCTAAAGAAATAAATTTTGCAATTGTAAATAATAAAAAAATTTTAAAAAATCACCTTGCAAAAAGATTTTCAGCTAAAGAATCATTCTCTAAAGCTTGCGGATTAGGAATAGGTGCTTTATCTTTCCATGATATAGAAATTTTTAATTATAACAGTAATCAACCCTATATTGTATTATCAAAGAAAGCAGAATCTATAATAAAAAAACATTTACAAACAACCCAA
>JBIIMR010000026.1:0-9894 GCA_044337895.1 Alphaproteobacteria bacterium | reverse complement strand
CAGGGGATGATTCCTTAAGCAAAAGATCCATGGCAGGAGTTTTAGATCCCCTTCAAAAAATGGGATTAACAGTCCTTAACAATAAAAGTAAACTACCATTAATTGTAAAAGGAACCGAAACAGTTACGGGTATTTCATATTTTTCTAATCAAGGATCTGCCCAAATTAAATCAAGCATTATGCTAGCATCACTATACTCAAAAGATAAAATAGATTACACAGAATCTAAGCTCACAAGAGATCACACTGAAAATTTTTTCAAATTATATAATCTAAACATAAAAGAAGAATATTTAGCAAATGGAAAAAAAATTTCATTAGATGATAATTTTAATAAAATTATAAAGCCACAAAACATTAGCATACCAGTAGATTTTTCTTCCGCAGCATTTTTTTTAGCAATTCCATTATTAGTTAAAAATAGTTCTGTTACAATACACAATGTTAATCTTAACCCATTAAGAACAGGCTTTTTAGATTTATTAAAAAAAATAGGAGTTAATTTTGAAATAAAAGATAAAACTAAAATTTTAAATGAAGAATCAGGCACGATTTATATTGATAGCAAATCAAACTATTATAACAATTTTTTACCCATACATACCGATGAAAAAATAACCCCTACATTAATAGATGAACTTCCACTACTTTTTGCATTAGCTACTAAAATTCAAGGCAAACATATATTTAAAGGTATCAAGGAATTAAGGAATAAAGAGAGTGATAGAATTAAATCATCCCTAATTAATTTAACAAAATTAGGGTTTAATCTTGTAGAAAAAGAAGACGAATTAATAATAGAAGGCAATAAAAATCACATCCCTCCACAAACTATATTAAATAGTTTTCAAGATCACAGGATAGCAATGACCTACATAATATATGGATTAAGCTGTAAAAATCCAATTACAATTCAAAATTGCAAAAATATCAATACAAGTTTCCCAAGTTTTATAGATATTTTATCAAGTAATAAGTTTATAAATTTAACAATGGAGAAAATCTAAAAATGTTAATAGCAATAGACGGTCCCTCCGCATCTGGTAAAGGAACACTATCAAAATTATTATCTAAACACTACAATATACCAAGGTTAGACACAGGACTTTTATACAGAAAAGTTGCCTATATTGCTAAGATTAATAATTATTTTGAAATAGATGTTTTTAAAGAAGAAAACATATCAAGTCTCTTAAATCTAATCCATAATTTAACAATTAAAGATGAAGAAGAAGATATCCTAAAAAACGAAGAAATAGGTATGCTAGCTTCTAAAGTATCCTCTTTTATTTCAGTAAGAGATTCTTTATATAACATACAAAAAGTGTTTTCACTAAATAAAGCAGGTGCAATTTTAGATGGCAGAGATATAGGAACAACTATATGCCCAAATGCAAATTATAAATTTTATGTTACAGCAGATGTAGAAGTTAGGGCTACAAGAAGATATAATGAGATGTTAAAAACATCATCTACAAAAGAAGATTACAATGATATCTTAACAAAATTAAAAACAAGAGATAAACAAGACAAAGAAAGATTACACTCACCACTTAAAGTAGCAAAAGATGCAATAATTTTAGATACAACAAATTTAAACATTAAAGAAGTATTTGATTTGGCAACAAGTTATATTCACTAAGCTAATTCAATTTTTTATTTTTTTATTTTCAAAAAGAATCCATATTTATTAACAGTTGTTTATAATTTAGCACATTTTCGCATATAAACTCAATTTTAAACTTGAATTTATATTTATCTTTGTTATATTATGTTTATAAAAGCATAAAGAATTATCCAAGTTTTTTATTTAGGTATTCTTAATGTTTGAATAAAGAAAGGAATAAATATAATGTCAACTAACAACAACCCTCACAAAGAAAATGCAGAAATTAGCTTTGATGAGTTATTTAACAATAGCATCAACGGAGTAGAGAGCTTTGAATCTCAAGTAGCAAAAGGAAAAATTTTATCTTACAATAAAGATTTTGTAATTATAGATGTAGGATTAAAATCAGAAGGTAAAATTCCTATTTCAGAATTTAAAGATAAAGAAGGTAATTTACTTCCAATAGAAATTGGATCATACATAGAAGTTTTTATTGAAAAATACGAAGATCAAGATGGAAACATACTTTTAAGCAGAGATAAAGCAAAAAGAGAAGAAGTTTGGTTTGATTTAGAAAAGAAATTTAAAGATGAAGTTGTTTTAACAGGGTTAGTTACAAAAAGAGTAAAAGGCGGATTTTCTGTAATTTTAGAAGGAACAATGGCTTTTTTACCAGGAAGTCAATTGGATGTTAAACCTATTAAAAATATTAATTCTTTAGTAGGAACCCATCAAAAACTTCAAATTATTAAGATGGAAAAGAAAAGATATAACATAATAGTTTCTCGTAAAGTGTTAATAGAAAAAAATTATGAAGGAATGCAACAAGACGAAGTAGTATTCACAGAAGGTCAAACAGTTGAAGGAACTGTAAAAAATGTTACAGGTTATGGGGCATTTATAGATTTAGGCAGTGTAGACGGTCTTTTACATGTTACAGATATTTCTTGGAGTAGAGTAAATCATCCTTCAGAAGTTTTACAAATTGGTCAAACTATTAAAGTTATGGTTACAAAAGTAGATCCAACTACAAAAAGAATTTCATTAGGAATGAAACAATTATTACAAGATCCTTGGTTAGAAGCAGTTCAAAAGTATGGAATAGGTAAAATATTTAAAGTTAAAGTTACTAATTTAACAGATTATGGTGCTTTTGTTCAATTAGAAGAAGGAATTGAAGGACTTGTGCATATTTCTGAATTAAGTTGGAGAAGAGATTTATCTGTAAAAGATATAGTTAAAGTTGGTGATGAATTTGAAATAAAAGTTTTAGAAATTGACACTAAAAAAAGAAGAATCAACCTTAGTAAAAAACAAACATCTAATAATCCTTGGCATTTATTTGAAGAAAAGTATCCAGAAAATTCAATTATAGAAGGAACAATCAAAAATATTAATGAGTATGGAATATTGGTAACCTTAGATTTTAATATAGAGGGATTTATAAAAATATTTGATATATCTTGGGGTAATAAAGATAAAAATATTTTATCTTCTTACAATATTGGAGATAAAATAACTTCAAAAGTTTTAAAAGTAGATAAAGATAAGGAAAAAATTAGTTTAGGTATTAAACAATTAGAAGAAGATCCATTTGCAAAATCTATTGATAAATATCAAAAAGGAACAGTTGTTACAGTTTCTGTAAAAGCAATTTTTGATAACGGAGTAGAAGTAGATTTAGAACCAGGCTTAAAAGGATTTATTAAAAAAGTAGACCTTAGCATGGATAAAGAAGAAAAGATCTCTTTAAATGTAGGAGACACTTTAGAAGCTTTAATTACCTACATAGACAGCACAAACAGAAGCATTAACCTTTCTGTTAGAGCTTTAGAAACTATGGAACAAAAAACTATAATGACAGAGCATTATAAACAAAGTCAGCAATCTAAAAATACTTTAGGAGATGCAATATCTAAAGCTTTTGAGGATGGTAAAGTTAAAGTGGAAGAAACTACTACTAATACTACTACTAAAGACTCTACAGAAGAGTAATAAATTATAATTTAGGAACATTTACCCATGAATTGGCTATCTAATTTAGTAAAAAAAAAGCCCATTGAGAGCGAATTAAATATTAAAAAAGATATTCCAGATAACTTATGGGATAAATGTCCTAATTGTAATATTGTTGTATTTAAAAAAGATATCATTAAAAAATTATATACTTGTATAAATTGCGATTATCACTTTACAATGTCTTGCCAAGAAAGAGCAAAGTTATTATTAGATAAAGATAATTATATAGAGTTGAATTTACCAAAAGGAATAGACGATCCAATAGGATTTAAAACAGAAGAAAAATATATAGACAAACTAAAATCAACAAGAAATAAAACAGGATTAAAGGATTCCTTATCTAGTTTTTATGGTAAAATCAATAATAATTTCACAGTTTTATCAATTATGAATTTTAATTTTATGGGAGGTTCCATGGGAACATACCTAGGAGAAGGGTTCGTATATTCTGTTAACTATGCAATTCAAAAAAAATGTCCTTTTGTAATTGTAACAGCATCAGGTGGAGCAAGAATGCATGAAGGAATCTATTCATTAATGCAAATGATTAAAACAACTGTTATCTTAGAAAGGTTAAAAGCAGCAAACCTTCCCTATATTGTTATTTTAGCAAATCCAACCACAGGAGGAGTAACCGCATCTTTTGCAATGCTAGGAGACATTCACATAGCAGAAAAGGGTGCTACTATAGGCTTTGCAGGAGCAAGGGTTATAGAAAAAACAATTCGTAAAAAATTACCAGAAAATGCCCAAAAAGCAGAATATTTATTAGAAAAAGGAATGATAGATATAGTTTGCCATAGGAGTGATTTAAAAAATAAATTATCAAATATTTTATCTATTTTAATGCAAAATTTTATATAAATCATATTTATCAATCATAATTAATTAACCATCCTAAGGATTATAATTTATTCTATGATTAAATCAAACAAAAACTCAAATTATTTACAAGAAATTTATAATCCCAAAATCAACTATTTAAAAGAAATTTTAAATAAGCTAGACAAAAATATTTTAACAAGTTTTAAAAATGTTATTCAAATTACAGGAACAAATGGCAAAGGTTCAACCACCGCATTTTTGAGATCAATTTTAGAAACAAGTGATTTTTCTGTTAATGTTTTTACCTCACCACATTTAATTAATGAAAGAGAAAGAATTAGAATCCATTCAAAATTAATTACAGAAAGTTATTTACAAGATATCAAAACCTTAGTGCAAGAAACCATAAACAATATTAAAAAAGAAAACCCAAACATTTATCAACAAGATTTAGGATTTTTTTATTTATATACAATTTATGCTTTGTTTGCTTTTTTTAAAAATCCTGCCGATTTTACAATTTTAGAGGTAGGAATAGGTGGAAGATATGATTCCACTAATATTTTACCACAGAATTTAGTAGCTATTTTTAGTAGTATATCCTTAGATCACAAAGAATTTTTAGGTAACACTCAAGCTAAAATTGCATTAGAAAAAAGCTTTATCATCAAAAAAGATTCAATTGTTATTTCAAGCCATCAAACAAAAAAAGTTTTAGAAGTTTTAAAAAATCAATCCATTAATTTTTCTGCTAAAAATTTTATTCATCCAAAAAAAGATTATTTTATAAAAAACAATATTTTATATTATCAAAATAAAAAAATTTCACTGCAAAGTAAATTTTTACAAGGAGATATTCAAAATCAAAATGCTGCCCTTGCTGCAGTTACCGCCCTCACTTTAAATCATAAATTTAATATAAAAAAAATAGAGAAAGGACTAAGCTTAGCACAGTGGGAAGGAAGAAATCAAATTTTTACTAACCTTTACAATCTTCAATTATTATCACCAAATAAAATATTATTAGATGGAGCACACAATATAAACGGTTTAAAGTTATTATTTAAACATGCAGTTAACGAACTTAAATTTAACAGTAACAATACAATCTTAATTTTTGGAATGCTATCTAAAAAAGATATCAAAGCTGCTTGCAATTTAATTATTGATTCTATTTTTCAAGATATTTACATCATTCAAATAAATAGCCAAGAATCAGCAACCCAAGAAGAAATTAAAACACAAATGCTACAAATTGCACAAAAAAGTAACAAATCAAAGAATATTTTAAGCTTTTTAAATATTCAAGATGTATTCAAATTTTTAATCAAAAACAACCTAAACAACAAAAATATAATAATATGTGGTTCACTTTATTTAGTAGGAGAGATACTAAGTGACAACAATATAGCCATAAAATAGTTACCAATCAAATAGTATCTATACTTTTTAATTACTTATTATGTTTTTCAATAAATTCTTTTAATTGTTCTACAGTTTTAAAGCCAACCATTTCATCTACCTTAGAACCATTTTTAAATAAAATTAAATTAGGAATACTTCTAACACCATACTCAGATGAATATTTATTATTTTCATCTACATTAATTTTTACTATTTTTACAATAGAATTCATATCATTTGCTAATTTTTCTAAGTTAGGAGAAAGTTGCACACAAGGACCACACCAAGGAGCAAAAAAATCAACTAAAACCAATCCATTATTTTTTAATACTTCTAATTCAAACTCCGAATCACCAATATTTTTAATTAAATCAGACATATTTTTTCCCTTTTTATTTGTTTATGTAAATCTATATTTTCAATACTATTTTCAATACCATATTTATTAAATTTAATCACAAATTTCTTGTAAAGTCAAAGATTTTATAAACAACAAAAAAGTTTTAATTTTAAAATCAGTATATATTTTAGCAACCGCATTTTTATAGTTAATTATTTGATTTTTATATTCTTCCATCAATGATTGTTTTATCTTATTTATTTCTGCATTTTTATAATCTATAATGATGATTTCTTTATTTAAATCATCAACAATTAAAAGATCTATCCTATAAATAACTTCTTTATTATCTACATAACCACTTAAACTTATTTCTTTAAATGTTTTTTTATTAAATAACTCTACAATTGTTTCATTTTTTAAAAGTTTTGAGATATTTAATTTTATTTCTTCACTAACTTTAGTAGATATGCTATTTTTATATTTTTCTAAATAAAAATTAATTTTATTATCCATTTCTTTATAGTTATTGATATTTTCAGGAATTATTTCCATTATTTTGTGTGTTATAATCCCAACCAATAAATTTTCATCCAATTTTTTTATTCCATAAAAAGTATTTTTAATAATATTATTTTCATTTTCTCTTTCTATGGTATCAATATTTTTTTTAGTTATTAAATCTTCTTCTTTAATCAATTTGATAATTTCTAAAAAATCATTTTTATCAATATCATTATTAGATTCCCCATAAAAATTTTCAACATATAAAGAGGTATTAGATATTGTTTCAGCTCCAGTGTTATGTAAAACTAAGCTAGGAGTTTTTTCACCAAATTTATTACCATAGCAAAATTCTTTTTCTATAAAACTTTCATTTTCATTATTTTTTATAAAGTCACCATCTATTGCTTTTTCTAAAACAGAAAAAAATGTATTAGGAAAAGCTTCTTCATCATCTTTTTTTTCTTTAGCAGGAGATTTAGCAACAGGGCAAAAGAATAAAAAATTTCTTGCCCTTGTAATTGCAACATAAAGCAACCTTTTATTTTCAGAATGGATTTCATCTTGTTCAACTTCTTCCATATCTTGTAATTTTTTTGCCATTAATTCTTTTTTTGGCTTAATCAATAAAAAAGGATTAGGTGTAAAAGCTTTAATAAAATTATCTTTTATATTTTTTGCATTTAGGTCATCTAGTAAAAAAACAGCTTTTGCCTCCATTCCCTTAGAAGCATGGATTGTTAAAAATAAAACTTCATTTTTCTTCGTATCCATATCTTTTTTTATTACAGTATTAGAAGCTATTATATAGTTTAAAAAATCTTGTAATGAAAAGTTAGTATCATTATTATAATTTAAGGCAATATTTAAGAATTCAAAAATTGGCTCTAAGGTTTCAATTCCAAGCCTAGAGGTAAATTTATTAATATTTTTTTCTATTAATAAAATTTTATAAAAAAATTCAAAAGGATGGTTATTTTTTGCTAAATTATTCCAAGATTTCAAAGTTTCATATATTTCTTTATATTTTATATTTTCTACAGTAGCTAAATGTAAAAATAAATCTTCTTTATTATATTTTAATTCAAATATTTCATTATCATCTAAGTTAAAAAAAGGAGACTTAAGAACATTAGCAAGACTCATATTATCTTTATTTTGTAATAAAAATTTTATTAAAGATAAAAAATCCAAAATAGCTACATTTTGATTAATTTTTATTCTATCAACTCCTAAAACAGGAATATTTTCTTTATTAAGCATTTGAATCAAAAGTGGAATAATTTTATTATTTTCCCTTTTTTTATAAAGAATCATAATATCTCCATAAGATATTCCAAGTTCTTTATTTTCAATTAGACTTTTAATTTTAGCAACAATAAATTTTGCCATCACAAAATATCTTGAATCTGGTTGATTTTCCATATCAAACACAATAGGCAAAATCTCAACTTTACCCATTTCATTTTTAAAATTAAAATGTTTAAAGTTTTGATTTTTATAAATATCTAAATTTTCATCAAATAAAAAAGGGATTACTTTATTTACAAATTTAATAATTGGCATATTAGATCTAAAGGAAACATTTAAAGGAACCTCAACGAATTTTTTTTTCGCATCTGCGATTTTTTTAGCAAATAGATTTTTAACCTGATACAAAATTTCAGGATTCGCCCCCTGAAATCTAAAAATAGATTGCTTAATATCCCCAACAATAAATAAAGTTCTATTTATATCTTCTAAACTACCTTTTCCACTAAAAAATTCTTCTGTTAAAAGCTCAATAATTTTCCACTGGTAAGAACTCGTATCCTGTGCTTCATCTACTAAAATATGATGGATTTTAGAATCCAGTTTATAAAAAACCCAAGCAATCATTTCTGCTTTTTTAAACAGTTTCAAAGTTTTATTAATTAAATCATTAAAGTCTAAAAAACCCATTTCTTCTTTTCTTTTTTGGTATTTAGTGTAGATTCCTTTAGCAAGTTCCATAAAGGCAAAGTTAATTTCCGCAGTAGATGAGTTTTGATATTGAGTTATAAAGTTAATTAATTTTTGTTTTTCTTCTTCAATAACCTCAGTTACAAAATTAGAATCACTATCATTTACTTTTTTTAAAGTAGTTTTTGTGATTATATTTTTTCGCTCCGTATTTGTTGTTGTAAAAAATATAGATTTGTATTCTTTAAAATTTTTATTTAATATTTTTTCATCACTTTTTTTTGTTATAAAGCTTAGAATTTTTTCTGCTAGTTTAGAATCTACTTCTAATAAAATATTGGCAACTTTTTTTAAATTTTCATAGTGAATATTGTTGATAAAATTTATTTTTATTTTTTCACTATTATCTTGCAGGTTGCAATCAAAGAATTCATATATACTTGACTTTAGCTCTTCTTTATTTTTATAAGCATCATTTACCATATCCATTAAACTAGATTGCATTAAAACACTAGAGATTCTTTCTTTAAATGTATCAGCATTGGAGATGTGTTTTAAAATCGTTTCAAAATTTTCTTTTAAAGCTAAGCTATTTTTAGAATTTTTCCAATTACTTGTTAAAACCTCTTTAATCACATCTGTTTTTATTTGTTCTGCTTTTTTATCATCTATCACATTAAAATTAGGTAATACATCAGCTTCTTTTGGAAATTTTTGTAAAATATGCTGACAAAAAGAGTGAATAGTTTGCACTTTTAATCCATTATTAGAGTTTATAATTTCATTAAATAAATTTTTAGCTTTAAAAACTTCCTCCAAAGAGGGATTAACTCCAGTTAACTTTTGAATTTCAACACTGAGTTTTTCTTCACTTAAAAAAGCCCATTCACCTAATATTTTATATATTCTAAAAGACATTTCTTTCGCAGCAATTTTTGTGAATGTGATGCAAATAATATTTTCTATTTTAGTATCAGTTAAAAGTAATCGCAGAACCCTATCTGTTAAAACTTTTGTTTTTCCAGTGCCAGCAGATGCACTAACAAACACAGAATTATTTGGATTAGAAGCTATTTTTTGATTAATGTTAGGATCTTCTAAATCATCATTAATATTGTTAATTTTAGTATTGTTAATTGTATTTTCTAAAATGTTATTTCCCAAAATTTTATTTCCCAAAATTTTTCCCACTGTTATTATTTATTCATCTTCTTCTATTATATTTTCAACTTCTAAATCATCAACATTTTGC
>JBIIMR010000025.1:0-10045 GCA_044337895.1 Alphaproteobacteria bacterium | reverse complement strand
CCTTTGATTCCAACACAACTCAGCTACTTTTTTTCTTAAATTTTTATCCACAATATTAATCACAGATATTGTTTGCCCATTAATAGAGGTAGGAGCATTATTAATAGACTTAAAAATCAATTCCAATTGTTCTTTAGGTATCTCCTGACCAACTTGATAATCCCTTACACTTCTATGATTTAACATAACCCCATAATTATTTGCAATATTTTCAACCATTTTTTTATTCCCTTAAAACACCATTTACTATTTTTAATACTTTTAAAACTATTTTATCATATATCTCTTTAATTTCCATTTCATTTAAAGTTTTTCCAATTTGAATAATCTCAACATTTACTGCCAAAGATTTTTTACCATCATTTAGAATATAAACATCAAATAACCTTACTTCTTTTATAGAATTTTTATCCGCACTTTTAACAGCATTAATAAGCTCTATTGCTAAAACATTTTCATCCACCACAAAAGCAAAATCCCTATATAAAGACATTAAATTCACATCTTTAGCAATATTTTTAACTTTACTATTTTTAGTTTTTTCATTATTTAACAAGCTATCAACAAACAACTCAAAACAAAAAGCATCTTCTTTTAATCCTAATTTTTTTACAAAATAAGGATGAACTTCACCAAAGTATGCAATTAAATTTTTACCCATATTTAAACTACCACTTTTAAAAGGATGATAATAGCAAGGTAATTTATTATTACTAATTTGCAAATTATTAGGATTAAACCCTAAAGAAACCATTACATTAAACAAAACTTCTTTTGCATCATAAACATTAAATTTAACCTCTTTATTAATAGCATCTTTATAAAATTTATAACCAGAAAGCAAACCAGCAACTACTTTTTCTTGCAAATTTCCCCCATTTTTATCAGCAATTTTATCAATAAAATAACAATCAGCAACTTCATATATTTTTAAATTAAAATTTCCATAACTATTATTATAAGCTAAATTTTTCAATAAAGAAGGTATTAAACTACTCCTCATAACAGCAAAATCTTGTGCAATAGGATTAATTAACTGCAATTTTTCATTAAAAATATTATACATCCTAGCTTCTGCCTCACTAATAAAAGACATATTCAACATCTCAACAAAACCCATATAATATAAGCTAGTATTAATTATATTAACTTTACTTTCCCCTAAAGAATCAGAATTATAAACATTTTTTCCCACTTGATTTTTAACATCTATTTCTAAAATATTATCAAATCCAACAAATTTAACTATTTCCTCTAACACATCACTTTTATCAAAAAAGTCATGCCTAAATGATGGAACTTCCACTTCAAAACTATCTTGCTTTAATTCAGAAACTTTAAAACTAAGCTTTTCTAAAATATTTTTTATAGTTAAAAAATCCATTTCTAAATTCAGCATTTTCCTTAGATATTCCATAGAAACAGTGAGTTTATTTTTTGCCTCAACCTGCAAATAAGAATAAACCCTATTAACACTTTTTTTTAATTCATTCTCAAACAAATTACAAACAACAGCAACCACATTTTCTATATTTAATAAGTCAATACCCCTTTCAAATCTATATGATGCATCACTATTAATATTTAATCTTCTTTTAGTCAACCCTATTAAACTTTTATTAAAATTAGCAATTTCTATTAATATATTTTTAGTATCATTATCTACTTTACAATACTCACTACCCATAATACCAGCAATAGATGCAACTTCCAACCCATCAAAAATAGCAATATCACCACTTAAAAGTTTATATTCTTTGCCATCTAAACCTAAAACATTTATTTCTTTATCCACTATTTTAGGTTGCAATTTTTTTTGACTCAACTTATCTAAATCATATACATGCATAGGTTGATTATATTCCATACCAATATAATTTACAAAATCCACAATAGCAATATTAGTTAGTAGATCAAGCAATCTTAATTTTTTTTCCATATAAGAAGGCAGCACAATATTCTTCTCAAGATTTTCAATTTTTATTAAATAAAAACCTTTACAAAATTCACTATCCTTTATTTCTGTTAATTTTTCAGTAATGGAATTTAATTTTTCCATTGAGTATTGTTTTTGTTCTATCAGGTTATAGCCCCCAAGCAAATTTAACTCACGAGCTATATTTTGAATAGCTAAAAAATCGCCTTTATTAGGAGTAATAGCAACTTCAATTACTACATCATCATTTTTAGTAGCAACAGCAGCAGCAACTCCAACCTCAATAGAATTATCAAGTTCTAAAATTCCCTCACTATCTTCTCCCAAATTCAACTCGTTACTAGAGCAAAGCATTCCATCACTCATAACTCCACGAATTTCATTTTTCTTTAAAACAGCATTTGTTTTAGGAATAATAGCCCCATCTTTTGCATAAACAACAGTAATATTTTCCCTCGCATTACTTGCACCACACACAACATCTTTGATTCCAAAAATAGTTTGCACTTTACAAATTTTTAATTTATCCGCATTAGGATGTTTATTTGTTGCTAATATTTTGGCAACACTAAAATCAGCTAGAATTTCATTATAATTTTTATAGTTTTCAACTTCTAATCCAATTTTAACTAAATCAGAAAGTATTTCATTTAAAGATTTATCCGTTGCAATATATTTTTTTAAATTTTCTAATGTAAATTTCATTTATTATTTTCCCTTTTTTCAAACATTTGCTATAAAATTCTAGTTATTTTTTAAATCCATAATTTTTTAAGAATTCAACATCTCCCGCATAAAATTTTCTCAAATCAGAAAAACCATATTTTAACATTGCAAGCCTTTCTATCCCAACCCCAAAAGCAAACCCATAAACACGATCGCTATTTATTCCACAATTTTTAAAAACATAAGGAGAAACCATTCCACAACCAAGTATTTCAAGCCATAAATCCCCTTCACCAACTTTAATAATATTATCTTGTTTTCTATATTGAATATCCACTTCAAAAGAAGGTTCAGTAAATGGAAAATAACTCGGCCTAAATCTTAAAGGAACATTATCCACTTCAAAAAATTGTTTACAAAATTCCATCAAATACGATTTCAAGTGAGACAAACTAACATCAGCACCCACATAAAAACCCTCTAACTGATGAAACATAGGAGAATGTGTTGCATCACTATCACTTCTATAAGTTTTACCCACAGAAATTCGCTTTAAATCAGCCCCAGTATTTATTATTTCTTGATTTTTCAACAATTCACTAATTTGCACACAAGAAGTATGGGTTCTAAGAACCATATTTTCCCCATTTTCATCTCTATTATTTACATAAAAAGTATCATGCATCATCCTAGCAGGATGATCTTCTTTAATATTAAGTGCTGTAAAATTAAACCATTGACTTTGAATATCATTCCCACTTGCGACTTCAAAACCAAGATTTTTTAAAATATTTTTTACCTCATAAATTGTATGTGATATCGGATGAATAGATCCAACTTTAATATTATAAATTGGTAAAGAAACATCTATTTTTTCTTTTGCTAATTTTTTATTTAGCTCTATTTCTTCCAGCTCTGTTTTTTTTAAAGATATTAAATCCAAAACTTCATTTTTAATAATATTAATATCCGCAGCTTTTTCTTTTTTTTCATCCCCATTTAACTTAGCTAAAGATTTCATAAATTCTGTAATAATTCCATTTTTTCCAAGTAAAAAACCCTTAGAATTTTCTAAATTTGTCAAATTATCAATTTTTTTAATTTTAACAATTTCATTTTGAATTACATTTTTTATATCTTGATTTTTGCCAACATCCATTTTTCATTTTCCTTATTTTTTATAAAATAACCTTTAAAAGAATACCAAAACCATAATTAATTTACAATATTTTAAAAATATAATATACTACCCCCTATATAACAATTTTTTATATTAATGAGATGTTAAGGAGTTTAAAAAAATGCTAAAAGCTTTTATAAAATCATCTATTTTTTTTGTAATCCCTGCCATTTTCTAGTCATTGTAAGGAACACCGATTATCATTACTATTACACAACAAAACACAAATCTCTTCCATGTAGATTACACCCCTAATATCCAAATAAAAAAATAGGGAACAAAAATCAATTCATCCCCTATTTTTTTAAAGCTTTCAACATGAAAACAATCCACAAGCCATGAAGCTCAATTATACATTTACATAACAGCTTTAGAATCCCTAACAGCAACATCTGCTAACATTTTTCTATCTACTATTATATATCCAACATCCAACAAAATCCCAAATTAACATACCCAATTCCACCACATTTTAAATATAAAAAAATGGAAGGCAAATTTCTTCACCTCCCATCTTTAAAATATTAAAAAAATATTTTTCTATTATTTACATAACAGCTTTAGCTTCGTTTACAAAAACTTCAAAAGCTTTAGAATCCCTAACAGCAACATCTGCTAACATTTTTCTATCTACTACAATATTTGCCTTTTTCAAAGCATTAATAAAAGTAGAATAAACCATCCCATGAATTCTTACCGCAGCATTAATTCTTTGAATCCAAAGAGATCTCAAGTCTCTCTTTTTGTTTCTTCTATCTCTATAAGCATATTGTAAAGCTTTTTCAACTTTTTCTAAAGCTACAGAATAAACATTTCCGTTTCTTCCTCTGTAACCTTTTGCCATTTTAAGAACTTTTTTGTGTCTTTGTTTTACCGTAGTTCCTCTTTTTACCCTTGCCATAATATTCCCCTCCTATTAAAACGATGCTCTAAGCATAGGTTGAACAAGTCTAGAATCACCATAAGCAAGAACTTTAGTTCCCCTAGCATTTCTTTTCATATCTTGAGATCTCCTTCTTAAAAAGTGACTTTTACAAGAATATTTAGCTTTTATTTTACCACTAGCGGTTACAATAAACCTTTTTTTAGCAGAAGACTTAGTCTTCAATTTATATTTGGACATTTTTACTTTCTCCCTAGATACAAATATCTAATTTATTAATAATTATTATAAAACAGGCAGCCCATATTTTGCCTATTTTATATTTTAACCCATTTAAAAAATTCTATAAAAAAATTATAATTTTTCTATTAATTCCCTAAACAAAAAATAAAACCAATTCATAAAAAAATCAACCTCAATTCATAAAAAAATCAACCTCAATTCATAAAAAAATCAACCTAAATTCATAAAAAAATCAACCTAAATTAATAAAAAAATTAAAAAATCATCAAAGAATCACTGCTTTATTTTTAAATTTCACATACACACATCAATTACCAACAACAATTATATCAGTAACCAATCTTAAAAATAACTAAATCATAATTCTAAAATCCAACTAAGCAAATCATAAAATTTAATCCAATATTAAAGTTTTACAATCCCATAAAACCCTAACAAATCTATAAATCCCATAATTAACAAAAAATCTTACTAATATCAAAACACATACAAAATTATATTAACCACAAGATACATAAAAAAACAGCCACACTAATATCACAGCCATAATAAAACAAAAATATACCACAAACTATATTTTTTCACAAGTTAATTTTTTTAAATTTTTCTATTTTTAAAAATTACTTAACATTAGCACAGATTATACAAGCAACCCCTGTAGATTCTTTTTGCGGTGTTTTATCCATTTTTACAACTTCTTCACCTCCTAAATCTTTATATATTCTATCTAAAAATCCCATTGCTTCAGGAATATTACCAAGTTCTCTACCTTTAAGTTTTACAAGGACTTTAACTTTATATTGTTTTTTAATAAACTCAGCACATTGCCTCAATTTAACTTTATAATCTTCTTCTCCGATTCTTATAGTTAAATGAATTTCTTTTAACACAATAACTTTTTGATTTTTTTTCGCTTGATTTTTTTTCTTTTTCAATTCGTATTTATATTTGCTGTAATCCATTATCTTGCACACAGAAGGCACAGCATTAGGAGACACCTCAACCAAGTCAAGTCCTTTATCCTTAGCCATTCTCATAGCAGACATAACATCCATAACACCCAAAGGTTCACCATCAACATCCACAAGCCTAACACTGCTTGCTTTAATATTTCCATTAACTTTTATAGAATCCCTATTCTCATTTGATTGATTGTTAGAATTCCCTTCTTTATTCTGCCCTCTATTAGGTTTGGCAGCCAAATTATTTTCTATATTAATAGTTTATTCCTCCGTTTTAAATAACAAAAATATCAGTATTGTTTAATACATACATCTTTAATATAATCAATTGCCAAATTTTTATCAAGTATTTTTTGCGGACTATTATCCAAATACCTAATTGTAACTTTTTTTTCAATCATTTCAGCTTCACCAATCACAAAAGCAAAAGGAACTTTATTCAAAACACTTTCCCTAATTTTTAGATTGATTTTTTCTTGCCTTACATCTAAATTAACTCTAATACCCAATTGTTTTAATTCTTTGTGGATATCTTTACAATAATTAATAATTTCATCATTAAAAGCAACACTTAAAATATCTACCTGAATAGGAGCCAAAAAAGGCGGAAATTTTCCCGCATAATGTTCAATTAATATTCCAATAAACCTTTCAAAAGAACCAAGTATTGCCCTATGCAACATTACAGGAATTTTTTTTGTCCCATCCCTACCCACATAACTAGCAGAAAGTCTTTCAGGCAAAATAAAATCAACCTGAAAAGTCCCAAGTTGCCAATCTCTTCCAATTGAATCAGTCAAAACAAATTCAAGTTTAGGACCATAAAAAGCACCCTCTCCCTTATTAATAACCAATTCTAGCCCTGCTTCTATAGCAGCTTCAAACAAAGATTTTTCTGCCAAATCCCAAACAGAATCATCTCCAGCCCTAACTTCTGGTCTATCAGAAAATTTAACTTTAATTTTTGTCTCTAAAAATATATCTTTATACACTTCTTGTAATAATTGACAAAAAGCTTTTGTTTCTGCTTTAATTTGATCTTTTTCACAAAAAATATGAGCATCATCCTGAGTAAATCCACGAACTCTCATAAGTCCATGCAAAGAACCAGAACTTTCATTTCTATGGCAAGAACCAAACTCTGCCATTCTAAGGGGTAAATCCCTATAGCTTTTAACTCCTTGCTTAAATATTTGAACATGACAAGGGCAATTCATCGGTTTTACAGCCAGTGTTTCATCTTCATTTTCCATAAAAAACATGTTATCCCTAAATTTATCCCAATGCCCAGATTTTTCCCATAAAATTTTATTAACTAAAATAGGAGTTTTTACCTCTACATAATCATTTTGTTTTAATTTCTCTCTAATATAATTTTCTAAAACCCTATAAATTGTATAACCTTTTTCATGCCAAAAAACAGAACCCACCGCTTCTTCTTGCAAATGAAACAAATCCATTTCTTTCCCTAATTTTCTATGATCCCTTTTTTCCGCTTCAATTATCATATTTTGATAACTTTCAAAATCTTCTTTAGAGAAAAAAGCGATTCCATAAATTCGCTGCAAAGAAGTCTTATTTTTATCACCCTTATAATAAACAGCAGAAACCTTATTAAGCTTAAAATACTTAGGAGCAAACCCCGTATTCACAAAATGCGGTCCCCTACATAAATCAATAAAATCTCCCTGCCTATACATAGCAACTTCATCATCTAAAATTCCATTTAAAATATCAACTTTAAATTCTTCACCTTTATCTCTATAGTATTTTATTGCATCTTCTTTTTTCCAAACTTCCCTTATAATTGGGATTTTAGAATCAATAATTTCATACATTTTTTTTTCAATAACTTCAAGCTCAGCAAGTTCAAACGGTTTTTCCCTATAGATATCATAAAAAAAACCATTTTCTAAAACAGGACCCGTTGCAAACTTTACATTAACATATAACTGTTGCACCGCTTGAGCTAAAATATGAGCTAAATCATGTCTTGCAACAGGAAGCAATAAATCTTTATCTTTATCCATTACAAGTTGCAACACAGCAGACTTTAAAATCGGCTTTTCCAAATCATAAAGCTCCCCATCTAAAGAAGCAAGCATTACTCTTTTTGCCATAGACTCACTAATACTTTTAGCAATCTCTATCGCACAAATTCCTTTTTGAAATTCTTTTTTTGTTCCATCTTTTAAAGTTATAGTTATCATTTTTTATTATTAAACCCCTTTTTATAAATTCCATTTATAAACATTATACACCCACAATGCACAAAAATCAAACCCAAGAAAATAAACTTCAACAATTTAAAAAAATCAATTGCCAAATCAAAAATCTCCCCTTAAAATAATACCTATAAAACAAATTATTTATCAACACCCCTTAATAAACAATAGAATATTATTTACATGACAAACACATTTAAACAAAGATTAGACGAACTAGATTTTTTTCAAATAGAATCTTTATATAATAATTTAACTGTTAATATCATTGATTCAGTGATATTAACAACCATTAACAAAAAAATAGAATCCCAATATAAAGAATTTATTAATTATTATGATAAAAATTATAAATTCTCTGCTACTTTAGGCAGAGGAACATTAAAGTATTGCAAAAATATAATTTACGGTTGGTATATAGAAGAAATTATTTTTGAAATTTTAAAAAACAACCCAAATATCAAGCAAATTTCAGCAATAGGAGATGATAATAGCCATTCTTTTAAATACAATCATATTGAAAAAAAAATCACCATCGCAGGTAAAAAATCTACAACTGCAGATTTTGAAATCATATTAAATTCTAATCAAAAATTTTTTCTTGAATTAAAAACCTCTAATAAAGGAATTTACACAATTAAAGATACCAATGTTAAAAGTTTAATAAAAAGTTCTGCTAATTTTAATATTCCTACAATTATCTTAATGTTAGATTTAAACAATAAAATTTATGGATTAGCAAATTTAAATGATTTTCTTTTTCAAAAGCCATTTATAAACCAAAGAATGGAAGGTCAATTATGTTATAATTTTCCATCAATATCAAACACTTTCAGTCTTTTATCAAATGAAAATTTTTTACCTCAACTTGATTTTAGCTTTCAAGATATAGATATTGTTAAACAATATAAATCACTTTTTTTAGCTAAAAATTTCAAAAATAAAGAACTCTATAAAATCATTGAAGTAAAAATTAAAATAGATAGAATTAATCAAATTCTTTTATATCAACAAGATGATGCTAAAGAAACCATTAACAATCTTTTAAAAAAATTACCTAATATCCCATTAAAATCTTGGGAAGAAATTTATAAGGAATTAAATTTATGTTAGGAGTTAGTCTGTTTGCCAATGTAGGTATTGGAGAGCTTTTATTACCAAAAAATTTTAATATTATACTTGCAAATGAACTATTACAAAAAAGAGCATCTTTTTATAAAATTAATCATAAAAATACAAACATGATTGATGGAGACATTACAAACCCAATAATTTTTGATACTATAATTAAATTAAGCTTACAACAAAAAATAGATTTTTTAATAGCAACTCCTCCTTGCCAAGGTATGTCCGTTGCAGGTAAAAAGCAAAACAACGATCCCAGAAATAGTTTGATACTTTATGTTATTAATTTTATAAAAAAAATAGAACCAACATATATTTTAATTGAAAATGTAGAAGGGATGTTAAAAACTTCTATCAATAACCTCACAATACCTTTAATCTTAAAAAGAGAACTTGAACCATTAAACTACATTATCAATTTTCAAGTATTAGACACAAAAGATTATGGTATTCCACAGTCTAGAAGACGTGTGTTTTTTTTAATACATAAATCTAATACAAAATGGTCTTTCCCAAAAAAAGATACAAAAATTATAACTGTAAAAGAAGCAATAGATCATTTACCTTCATTAGAAAGTGGAGAAAAAAGTAATATTCCGTGGCATTTTGCTAAAATTCATAACCCTAATCATATATTATGGATGAAGCACACAAAAAGCGGAGAAACAGCATTTAATAATCCAATTCATTTTCCTAAAAAACAAAATGGCGAAAAAATAAAAGGATTTATTACTACATATAAAAGAATAGACCCCAATAAACCAAGCCCAACAATTACCATGTGTAATGGAGGTATTAGCTCACAAAACAATGTCCATTACGGAC
>JBIIMR010000128.1:0-2933 GCA_044337895.1 Alphaproteobacteria bacterium | reverse complement strand
GAGAAATTTTTATCCAATAAAAAATATAATATAGATATTGTTTTGATTACAGGAAATTTAAGCGAACCTATTAATGATAAAATAGGCAAAACCTATTTTATTTCACATGATAAAGCTAATAGTTTATTAAACATTGAGTTAATTTTAGAAAAAACAGGTGATTCATCTTACATGTTATCTCAAAAAAATACAGATATAACAATTAACAAAATCATTTTAGATAATAAATATGCCCCAGATAATTCTATTTCTGTCCTTTCCAAAGATTTTGATTCTTTTTTAACAAATTATAACTCAAAAAAGTTATTCACATTCGGAAATCAAGAATTTTTACCACAATCTTTAATTAATAAAGCACCAGAATATTTAGTTAAACCTAGTGTTATAAGTAGTATAATAGGAGATACACTTTTAGAGGCAAGTAAAGCAAAAGTTGTTATTGTTCCATTGTTAACAAATTATAATCTTTCTTTTTATGATAACACAATAAGAGAGGTTGATCTTAAGGAATTGATAAAATCTTTAAATACAGACTCATTAAAAGTATATCAATTCCAAACAAAAGATTTAAAATTATTTTTAGAGTGGGCGATTACTTTTTACTCTTTTAATAGTGAAAGAAGTGTTATAAATATAGAAAAATCAGGCTCAGTTAATGGTATTTTATATTTAGTTCAAGGAGATATAAGATATATAATTAATTTAAAAAATCAAGCAGGTAATAGGATTACAAGAATTACAGATAAAGCAGGTAAAGTTTTAGAAGATAATGCAATTATTACAATCGCAACACTTGATGCAGGTTCTCAAAATGCTATTGAAAACATCTTATTCAAAAATAAAAATATACCAATTATTAAAAATTTTAAAGCAACTCCAAATGATATATTTTTAAAATACCTATTAAGTATACCAAATAGTAGTTCTAATTATCCAATATCAACAAGTTGGAATATAACAAATTTAATAGAAACAAAAAAGTAATACACTAACAAAATATGCAAAATATCATATAGAGAAACAATAGATAAAAAGAACTAAAAATACCTTGACAAATCATAACTATAGTTATAATATATTATATATACAGTTAAAAAATGGGCTTGTAGCTCAGCTGGTTAGAGCGCACCCCTGATAAGGGTGAGGTCGGTAGTTCGAGTCTACTCAGGCCCACCATTTTTTATTTTCTTTTTTAATAAAACACAAAAATACAAAAATACCTACCCAACAAAAACAAACAATCTCAACAGAAAAATCTCAAATAATAATCAAAACTAATTATTATGTTGAATGATACATATCTTATTATTACCTATTAATAATAAGAACCAAACAAATTAAACAAACAAAAATAAATCTTTTAAAGATTATTTTTACTATTAGCAAAATTTAGAACCAATCCAAACCCAATTAGCAAACTAATAGAAGAGGTTCCTCCATAAGATATTAAAGGCAAAGGAATACCTACAACAGGCAATAATCCAGAAACCATACCAATATTAACAATACAATATATGCTAAAAGTAGTAATAAATGCAACAATTACATACTTACCAAAATAATCATCACACTTTATACTCATAATTAAAGCAACAAATATAATAGCAATATATAAAGCAATTAATAATAATGCACCTAAAAAACCTAATTCTTCAGAGAGTAAAGTAAAAATGAAATCAGTATGTTTTTCAGGTAAAAAATCTAATTGTCCCTGTGTCCCACTTAAAAAACCCTTCCCAAAAAATCCACCAGATCCTATAGCAATTTTAGATTGAATAATATGATAACCAGATCCCAAAGGATCTAAACTCGGATCTAAAAATGTTAATATTCTCTGTTTTTGATAGTCATAAAGATTCATCCAAAAAATAGGAATTAATACTAGAATTATAGAAAAAGCAATTATAAAAAATTTAATAGGTAATCTAGCTAAAAACACAAGAACAATCCCTATTGCAACAAGAATTAATGATGTTCCAAGATCAGGCTGTATCATCACAAGAAAGACAGGCAAACTAGTATATACAAACGATTTAATATAATACTTAAATTTACCTATTTGAGAAACAGATAACTTATTAAACTCCTTAGATAGCATAAGGATCAACCCAATTTTCATTAACTCAGAAGGTTGTAAAGAAAAAACACCCAAATTAATCCATCTTTGTGCTCCAAGCCTAGTAGCACCAATCATATCAACTAAAATCAATAAAATTACACTAACAATATAAAATAAAGTAGTGTAATTAAAAATCAATCTAGCAGGAATTTTAGATACAATAAACATAGCAATAAAACCAAACACAAGTTTCATTAAATGGGAAAAACTATAAATAAAAAAATTACCACCACCTGCAGAAAATTGAATAAGTATTCCATACAAAGAAAGAGTAAATAAAAGCCCAATTAAAATAAGACTTATTTTAGAAAAACCCATTAAGTTACCATAGTCTATTCTCATTATTAATAATCCCTTGTTTCTAAAATTTTATTAATAATTTTATCTTGCTTATCATATAAAAGATGTCTTTTTTTTACTTCCATCATTATTTTTTTAGAAATAGGAGCAGTAATATAAGTAGAACTAGATGCATGATCTAAAACCAGTGTTACAGAATATTTAGGATCATGAAATGGCAAAAAACCAACAAATAATGCATGATCCCTAAATTGCCAAGGAATATTCTCAACATTTAATCCATTTTTTCTATCTTCAAGTGATATTCTTTTAACCTGAGATGTTCCTGTTTTTCCTGCAACTTTCCAATCAGGAAAAGGTTTATGTTTCGAAGAGATTCTAGCATTAGCACCAGTTCCCTTAGGATGATTAATAGTTTTAAACATAGCTTCCTTAATAATATCAAAATGCTCTTGTTTATAACTCAGTTGAGTCACATTGTTTTTAATTTTAGGATACATAATTTTATTCTTAC
>JBIIMR010000127.1:0-2948 GCA_044337895.1 Alphaproteobacteria bacterium | reverse complement strand
AATCATATTTATTTTTTAAATAATTAATTGAATCTATAGTTTTATCCTTACTTCCATCATTTACAAAAATAATTTCTATCTTATACTGCTCCATCAAATCCAAAAATCTTTTATCTAAAAAAACATTTTCAAAAGACAAAACACTTTTTTCTTCATTATAGCAAGCAATAATAACCGATAAACTTTTCATAAAATTTATCCTTTTAATTTCAAAAAATCTTCAATAATAATTTTAGGCAAAAAAGGACTTAAATCTATATTTAATTCTAGTAATTCTTTAACAAATTTAGAGCTAATAAATTGCTTATTCTCATTTGCCATTAAAAAAATAGTTTCAACATCATTACTTATTTTAGAATTTATCATAGCAAGATTAAATTCATAATCAAAATCACTAAAAGCCCTAAGCCCTCTAATTATAAGATTAGATTTTTTTTCCTTTACAAAATCAACAAGCAAACCATCAAAAGAACTAATTTCTATTTTTTGTCTTATATTTCCATCCAAATCATTTACAACTTTTTCAATCAATTCAATTCTTTTAGAGATAGTTAAAAGACTAGTATTTTTTTTATATGAATTTTTCCCAACCGCAATAATTAACTTATCACAAATTTTACAAGCCCTTAAAATAATATCAAGATGCCCCAAGGTAATAGGATCAAAACTTCCAGGATAAACAGCAATTAACAATTATTTTTCATCCTCTTCTGTTTGTATATTGTCATCACCACCAATATAAACTGAATCTTCTTCATTAGAATCAACAAGAGGGAACATATCTTCTAAATTTTCATCAATTTCAGCAATATCTTCCTCATCAATCGGGCAAAGCCTACTAACAGATACAACTTTTTCCAAATTAGATACCTTAGATCTATCCATTTTAAATAAAATCACCCCAGCAGAAACACGACTTGTAGTTCTAATTCCTTTTACAGGAATTCTAATAATTTGCCCCTCGTTACTAACAATAATAATTTCATCATTTTTTTCCACAATAAAAGAAGCAACCACATCCCCATTTTTTTCAGAAATTTTATAATTAATAAATCCACTTCCACCCCTACCAGTAATTCTATATTCATAAGTAGAAGCTATTTTACCATAGCCATTAGAAGAAACTGTTAATATAAATTGTTCTTTTTCAGCTAAATCTTTCAATTCATCCATAGAAAGCTTAAAATCAATCAAAGATACATCTTCACCTTTTCTTTTAGCAGTAGCATATTTCAAATATTCTTCCCTAATTTCAAGTGTTTGTTTTTCATGGTTAAGCAAAGAAACATTAATAACAATATCATTTTTTTGTAATTTAATTCCCCGAACTCCACTAGAATTTCTACTAGCAAAAAGTCTTAAATCTTCTATGCAAAATCTAGTTGCTTTTCCAAGCTTAGTGCTAATTAAAACATCCTGATTTACATCCACCAAAGAAACACCAACTAAAACATCGCCTTCATCAAGCTTCATAGCAATTTTACCTCGTGTAGGGATATTTAAAAAGTCCTTCAAACTATTTTTTCTAACACTTCCCATAGATGTAACAAACAATAATTCTTTATCTTCACCCACTTCTTTATTAAGAGGTAAAACAGTTGTAATAATTTCATTTTTTTCAATAGGCAATAAATTTACAAGTGCCCGTCCTAAAGATTGAGATTGCGATTCAGGAATCTTATAACATTTTAACCTATAAACAATTCCCTTAGAACTAAAAAATAATATATTATCATGGGTATTAATCACAAAAACATTTGTTACAAAATCATGTTCTTTTGTTGCCATACCAACCTTACCTTTCCCACCCCTTCTTTGAGATCTATAGGTAGAAATAGGAACTCTTTTAATATAACCATTATTACTAATAGTAACAACCATATCTTCTTTTTGAATAAAATCTTCTTCATTCAGATCATCTTCTTTTTCTTCAATTACAGTTCTTCTTGGGGTTGCAAATTTTTCTTTAACTAATAAAAATTCATCCCTTACAATTCCAATTAAAACTTCACTATTAGATAATATTTCCAAATATCTTTTAATATCTTCACTTAAAGAAGAAAGATCACCAATAATTTTTTCCCTCTCAAGCCCAGTCAACCTATGCAATCTTAACTCTAAAATCGCCCTCACCTGTGACTCAGATAGACTATAAAAACCATCAACCACAACCCTTTCTACTTCATCAAGCAAAGCTATATAAGGAGCAATAGCACCCGCTCTAAAAGGTTTAGAAAGCAATCTTTCTTTTGCAATTGCAGGATTTTCAGAGCTTTTAATTAATTCAATTACTTCATCTAAATTTTCCACAGCAACCCCAAGCCCTGCAAAAATATGAGCTTTTTCCCTTGCTTTTTTCAATAAATATATTGTTCTTTTTCTAACAACTTCTTTCCTAAATTCTAAAAATGCAACTAAAACTTCCTTAACATTCATTAATTTAGGAACACCCTTATTAATTGCAAGCATATTAACCCCAAAAGAAACTTGGAAGGAAGTATATTTTTGTAAATAGTTTATTACAATCTCAGGTTCAACATCTTTTTTTAATTCAATAACAATCCTAACTCCATGCCTATCACTTTCATCCCTAACAGCAGAAATTACATCTAAATCTTTGTTATCTGCTTTTTCTTTTAAATTACTTATTTCTTCCACAAGTTTAGATTTATTAACTTGCCAAGGAATTTCACTAATAATAATAGTAGACTTAGATTTTTTAGCATCTTCAATCCTTGCAACTCCACAAATAGATATAGAACCCCTACCAGTTAAGATAGCCTGCCTAATAGCCCCTCTTCCTATTATTCTACCACCAGTAGGAAAATCAGGACCCTTAACAAAATTCATGATATCATTTTCATCATAATTAGGATTATCAATCATATAGATTAAAGCATCAATTAATTCACCCAAATTATGAGTTGGAATATTAGTTGCCATACCAA
>JBIIMR010000126.1:0-2958 GCA_044337895.1 Alphaproteobacteria bacterium | reverse complement strand
GCAAAAGCAATTATTGACTACAGAAATAAAAATAAATTATTTAAAACAAAAGATTTAGTAGAATCCCTAAGGCAAGTTTTAGGTTATAAAAGAAAAAACACGATAGATCCCCTTACAAAAACTTTCCAAGCACTAAGGATTCACATCAATCAAGAACTCAAAGAAATAACAGATTTACTTCAAAATATTATTCCATTTTTAAATCAAAATGCAATTATTATAGTAGTTAGCTTCCATTCCTTAGAAGATAAAATCATTAAAGATTTTTTTAAAAATCCCTTTAAAAAAAATGATACATATATTACTATTAAAGATAGTAAAGATTCTAGTAATATTTTTACTACATTAACAAAAAAAATTATCACCCCAAATGATAATGAAGTAAAAATCAACCCCCCATCTTCTTCTAGCAGAATGAGGGTTGCATTATATACAGGCAATAACCAACATTAAATAAACAACATTAAATTACAATAAATAAATTAAACTGAGTGAACAATGTATCAAATTCAAAAAATATTATACAGATTAATAATTATTCTAATTTTTTTTACTTTTGTAACTACTTTTTTAAATATGAGAATTCAAAATAAACAATCAAAAATACAAAAAATAAATAAAGAGATAAGAGAAAAACAAGAGAAACTTCAAAATTTAAATGCTGATTGGAATTATTTAAGGAACAAAGAAAATATCAAATCACTGTCATTAAGTAATTTAGAACCACAAAATAATAAACAACATCAAAATAAAATAGAGAGCATTCCTTTTATAAATGATTAAATTTAAAAAAATATTCAATAATAATAGTGATTTAAAAGAATCACAGTATAAAAGATTTTTTGCACGAGCTAATCAAAGAATCTCAATATTGCTTAAAATATTTTATTTATTGCTTTCCTTAATTTTGCTTAAATTATTATATATAATTTTTACTAGTTATTACAATAAACCTTATACTCCAAATATTAACAACCCATCTTCTACAACATTTTTAAGAAAAAATATAATAGACAGAAACAACAATAGCATTGCAATTACAATTCCATCCGTTTCTATTTCCTTAAAACCAAATGAAATAGAGGATAAAGAAAAAGCTAAAGAAGCAATTATTAAAGTTTTTGGAATGAAAGAATCGCAAGCAGAAAAAATAATAAGCAGTAATAAATCCTTTGTATGGCTTAAAAGAAATATCTCCATAAAAAAAGAGATAGAGTTCAGAAGATACGGGTTGATTGGATTTTATTTTCAAAAAGAATATAAAAGATATTATCCCTATTCTAATTTATTTTCCCATATTATTGGATTCACAAATATAGATGGTGAAGGAATAAGCGGATTAGAGTATTCACAAAACAATCAATTAAGGGATCACGAAGTCCAATTATCTCTGGATTTAAGACTTCAAACTCTCTTGCATGACAACTTAGAATCATCTTTAATTAATAATAAAGCAGAAAAAGCATTTGGTATGATAGTAGATGCTAAAACAGGAGAAGTGTTAGCACTTAGTAATTTACCAGATTACAATCCAAATAACAGAGGAAATTTAGATAATATTTTTAACTCAGTTACCCAAGGAGTTTATGAACCAGGTTCAATTTTTAAAGTTTTTACTTTAGGTATTTGTTTAGAATTAAAGCTTTGCAACATTAACACTGAGTATGATGTTTCATTCCCTATCTTAAAAAATGGAGAAATGATTCAAGATTATACTTATATAGATCACAAAATAATTTTACCAGAAGTTTTTATGTTTTCTTCCAATGTAGGAACCTCCCTAATTGTAGAAAAAATTGGTAAAAACAATATGATAAACTATTTAAATAAATTAAATTTATTAGAAGATAATACTTTAGAGATTATAGAAAAAGAAAATGCAATTTATCCTAAACTAAATAACGATCATTCCCTAATGACACTTTCATACGGGCACGGAATAGCACTTACCCAAGTAAATATGGTAAATGGTGTTTTAGCACTAATTAATGAAGGTTATTATATCCCACTTACACTTTTTAAAATAAATGATAAAAGTAAAATTTTACCTAAAAAAATATTTTCCAATGAAACTTCAAGAGTTTTTAGGGCAATCAGTCGTTTAGTAGTTGCAAAAGGATCAGGTAAATATGCGGATGTAGAAGGATATAATGTTGCAGGTAAAACAGGTTCAGCAGAAAAACAAGTTCAAGGAATTTATAATGCCGATAAAGTTTTCTCATCTTTTATAGGATTTTTTCCAGCAGAAAATCCAAAATATATTGTTATAGTTTCTATAGATGAACCAAAAAGATTAAAGTTTAATAATTACAATATCACAGGTGGTATAGTGGCAGCAAAAGCAGTTAATGGTATTATTAAAGATTTAACACAAACCCTAGGCTTAGAAAAAAGCAAAGATAAAGCTAAAGATATAAATCAAAATTCAAGACAAGAAATAATAGATTTTATTAATAATTTTAATCACAATAAATAGAAGGAATCATAATTTTAAATGCAACTTTTAGAACTCTTTCAAAAAGCTAATTTAACCCATTTTTTAACCCAAGAATTTAGTAATTTAAAATTTACTATTATTAAAAATATCACAAACACAATTCAAGATGTTACAAAAGGTAGTATTTTTATTGCAATAAAAGGTTCCAATACAGATGGTAACACTTTTATAGAAGAAGCATTTAAAAAAGGAGCTTGCCTTGTTATTGTAGAAAATAAAGATAAACTACTTGAAGAATCAAAATTCCTTAAAGAATTTATTAGTATAAATAATTCACCTATTTTAGAAGTTTTAGATACCAAAGCAATTTTTTCTATTTTAATATATAGCTTCCATGTTAGTAATCTCAAAGCACAAATCATTACAATTACAGGAACAAACGGTAAAAGTTCAACCGCTTTTTTTACTAGCCAATTTTTAAATTTACTCAAATACAAAACCATGATAGTAGGAACCCTTGG
>JBIIMR010000024.1:0-10172 GCA_044337895.1 Alphaproteobacteria bacterium | reverse complement strand
TGGTTGATACTTGGTTATTACCCTTTCATCTATTCCTTCAAAATGACCGCATAAAATAGTTATACCATCTTTTGATGATAAATCTTTGACAATTGATTGTTTTAATAATTTACCTTTAGGAGTTAAATAAATTAAATTTTGTGAAGCACCTTGACTATATGCAAAATCTAATGCTTTTGAAATTACATCAAATCTTAATAATAATCCTTTACCGCCTCCGTATACTATATCATCTATTTTTTTATGCTTACCTATACCAAAATCATATAAATCAATTACTCTTAAACTCCAGATACCTGAGGTGAGAGCCTTTTTAGTTAAGGAATGGTTTAAAATTCCTGGATACATATCTTTATAGCTTGTAATTACTGTAATATTAAAAATATTTTTTTTCATGCTCTTTTTAATAACTCTACTGAATAATTAAATATTTTACATCTATTACAATTAAATTTTGAGATTGATCTATTTCTAATACTGAATGTTTAGAAAAATTAATCATCGCTACTTTGTTGCCTTCTACTAAATTAATCTCTAAAATATCTCCTGCACCAAAATTATGGATAGCAGATATAACCCCTACTAAAGTATTATTTTTATCAAATACTTGTTTGTCTATTAATTCAAAATGAAAAAACTCATCAACTGCTTCTGTTTGAAAAGAATCTTTTGTGGTATATAGTTCTTTATTTTTTAATAGAATCGCATCGTCAATTGAATTAATCCCTTCTATTTTTGATACGATTAAAGTTCCTGATAAATAAGGATTAACTAATTTATATTTATTACCCTCTTTATCTTGAATATCATAGTTTTTGATGGAAATATATGGATGGGTAAAACTTTTAATTTTTACTTCTCCTTTTAAACCTTTAGTATTAGAAATAATACCAACAAGTATAAGATTTTTAGGTATAGTATCAGTCATTTTTATTCAGCAGTTGGTTCCTCTTCTTTAACTTTAGATAATTCTGCTAACTTTTTTAACTTCTCTTGTGCTTTAGCTTTTGGTTGATTTTTTTTAGTTTGCTCGTTGAAAACTTGCTTTTCTATTAAACCTTTTTCTGCGAGAATCCTTGCAACTCTGTCTGTTGTAAGAGCCCCTTGGGATAACCAATACTTTACTCTTTCTTGTGTTAATGTGATTCTTTGTTCGCTGTCTTTTTCTACCATTGGATCGTATTTACCTAAAATTTCAATAAATTTTCCGTCCCTTGGTGATCTTTGATCTGCTGCTACTATTCTATAAAATGGTTTCTTTTTTGCTCCCCATCTTGATAATCTAATTACTACTGCCATTTTTTATGTTTCTCCTTAAATAGTGTTAAACATTGTTTTTATTACTTATTGAATATGTTTTGCTTCTTTTGATATGTGAGTTATCCTTTGAAGGATTTAAACATATTAGTAATTCCTTTTAATCCTAGATTTTTAAATTTTTTCATCATTTCTGATGATTTCTCATGCTGCTTTAAAAGTATATTAATATCTTGAACTTTTAATCCTGAACCGTTTGCAATACGAATTTTTCTTGATGCTTGAATTATTTTAGGGTTTAATCTTTCTTGTTTTGTCATAGAATCTATTAAAGCTGTTTGTTTTTTTAGGATATTGTTATCCATTTTGTTGGTATCTATTTTATCTTTTAAAGAAGAAAGACCTGGTATCATGGAAAATATGCTGGATATTCCTCCCATTTTACCCATTGTTTGTAACTGTTTTTTGTAGTCCACTAAGGTAAATGTTCCTTTAGTGATGTTTTTCATCATTTCTTCTTCGTCGTCTTCTTGTGATAGCTCTGCAACTTTATCAACAAGGGATATAATATCTCCTTTGCCTAAGATTCTATCGGCAATTTGAATTGGATTAAAGATTTCTAATTTGTCTACTTTTTCACCTATTCCACTAAATTTGATTGGAACATTTGTTGCTAATTTCATAGATAATGCGGATCCACCTCTTGAATCTCCGTCTACTTTAGAAAGAATTATACCTGTTAAATTAACCTTAGAGTGGAATTCTTGTGCTACTGTGCTTGAGGATTGACCTATCATAGAATCTGCTACGAATAGTATCTCTTGTGGATTAATGTTATTTTTTATGTTACTAATTTCATCCATTAATTCTTTGTCTGTGCTAATTCGTCCTGCTGTATCTAAAATTAGGGTATCATAACCTTTTTCTTGACTAAACTTATATGCTTCTTTTGCAATTTGAAGTGGTGTGCTTTTTATATCATGGGTAAAAAAATCAACTGAAATCTGTGATGCTAAAATTTGTAATTGCTCGTATGCTGCCATACGAAATGTATCCACACTTGCTAATAAAATTCTTTTTTTGTGTTTATTTTTTAAAAAATAAGCAAGTTTAGCCGCAGAAGTTGTTTTTCCACTACCTTGTAATCCTACCAACATATAAACTGTATGATTTTTTTGGATAAGCAGATCTGATCCATCACTTAGTGTATTGATAATTTCTTGATGTAAAATCTTTACTATCATTTGATATGGGGTGATAGTATTGTAGATGTTGCTTCCTATAGCTTTTTCTTCTACATTTTTAATGAAAGACATTACAACTTTAATTGAAACATCTGCCTCTAATAAAGCTATTCTTAAATCTCTTAGTGTGTTTTTTAAATCTTTTTCTGTGATTACTGATTTTTTTTTGAATGTTCCTAAAACATTGAGAATTTTATCTGAAAGTGAATTAAACATATTTAACTTTGTTATGCTACCATTAATATTTGTTGATGTTTGATTTTTTATATTTCAGCAAAAAATAGTCAGTGGCGAAACTCGCTAACTGACTTGTTGAATTTATAATTGTAAATCAATACCAATATCAAAAATAATATAAAATATATTTTTTGTATATATATATTGTTATATATGTAATTTTTGTATATTTTGTATATTATTTTAGTTTTTAATTTTATTTTTGTCAATTGTTTATGTTTGTTTTGGATAAAAAAAATAATTGAATACCATGGAAATAATAAATATTTTAGTAAAATTATATTTTAGATCTTTTTTGATAGATTTTTTTTTATAAAAAATCTATTATTTATTAACAATAAAAATGAAATAAAAAACAACTTTAAATATGTTTAATTTTGAAATATATTCAAATAATATCAAGAAATAATGAAATTTAATAAAAATATTAATAATATTAAAAGTAGAGTTGTTATAAAATAGTTAGTAATTAAAATTAAATAAAGTATGATAAAAAGATATGGGTGAAAAAAGAGTTGTAAATAAAGTATTTGTAAAGAAATCTATTGGAAATAAACTTAAAAATTTAAGGGTTAAAAAATCAATGTCTGTGGAAGACTTTGCAACTGTTACAGATATATCTCCACATGTTATTATAGATATTGAAAATGGCAATGCGGAGCTTTACTTGGATGAAATGAATACGATTTGTAAAGAATTTAAGATTAACCCTGAATATTTTTTTGAATCTTTGGTTCCTAATAATATATCTTTGGTGGATAAAAAATTAATCACTAACTCATATGTGGAAACTTTGAAAAATAAAAAAGCATTGGATGAAGAAGATGATTAATGCAATTTTTAAATTTATTGCAAATATGTTATAAATGGGTTATAGTTTTTTGATTGTTGTTTTTATGAAAAATTAAAAAAGAATAGAAAAATGTTAATACCTTTTATTAAAATGCATGGTTTGCAAAATGATTTTGTAATACTTACTGAGTATATTGTTTTGTCTCCTGAATATGTTTCTTTTTTATGTGATAGAAATAAGGGAATTGGGGCGGATCAGCTTGTTGTTTGTAGAAAATTTATAGAAAAAAACCAACCTTTTGTAGAAATGAAAATATTTAATAGGGATGGAACCTCCGCTGGTGCTTGTGGAAATGCAACAAGATGTGTGGCAAAGTTTTTTATGGAAAAACTTCATTTGCAAGAAATTGAGATTGTTATTAATAAACAAAAATTAATGTGTAAAAGAGAAGAAAATAACTCTATTACTGTTAAAATGGGTAAGCCTTTTTTAGATTATAAACATATTCCTATAAAAAATGATATCAATACAAAAAAAATTACAACCACACAAATGGGGTTAAAAAATCAATTACCGCAAAATTTTCCTACTGGATTTGCTGCTAGTTTTGGGAATCCCCATGTTGTATTCTTTTTTAAATCTATAGACTTTGTAGATGTAACTAACTTTGGTATGTTAATAGAACATAGTGATTTATTTATTGAAAAAACTAATGTTGAATTTGCAGAAGTGATTTCTGATACTGAAATAAAATTAAGGGTTTGGGAAAGAGGAACTGGAATTACAAAAGCTTGTGGTAGTGGTGCTTGTGCTACTTTTGTTGCAGCGAGAACCTTGGGGTTAATTAAAAATAACTATTGTGATATCACTTTAGAAGGTGGCAAATTATATATTAGTAGTGATAAAAATGGCGATATTTATATGAATGGAGAAGCAACTTTTGTATTTAGTGGGTCTATTGAGATAAAAGATGTGTGAAAAAAAAGAATCTTTGGAAAATAAATTCGTATCTTTGGGTTGTAGATTAAATTATTTTGAATCGGAATTAATAAAAAGTAAAGTTAATAAACTGGGGATTGATGGGGTTATTGTTGTAAATACTTGCACTGTAACTAAAGAAGCACATAAACAATCTATTCAAAATATTAAAAAATTAAAAAAAGAAAATCCTAATCATAAGATGATTGTTACAGGATGTGCTGTGCAATCTAATAAAAATGAATTTGAATCTATGAAAGAAGTGGATAAAATTATTGGAAATTCTGATAAATTACTTGATTCATCTTTTACAAGCAGTGATAGGATAATTTTTAATGATTTTACTAAAGAAAATTCTTTTTTGATTGATAAAATACAATCATTTGAAAATAGGTGTCGTGCCTTTATTCAGATTCAACAGGGTTGCGATCATAGGTGTTCTTTTTGTATTATACCTGCTGTTCGTGGTGGAAGTAAGTCTTTAGCAATTGATGATATTGTTTCTCAAATTAAGCAAGTTGTGGAGAAAGGTCATTTAGAGGTTGTATTAACTGGAGTTGATATATCTTCTTGGAATAGGGATGTATTTGCAAATAATGATTCTAAGCTCGGTTATTTATGTAAAGTGATTTTAAAAGAAGTTCCTAATCTTAAAAGGTTAAGGCTTAGTTCTATGGATCCTGCTATTTTAGATAATGATATTTTTGATTTGTTAAAAAATGAAGAAAGATTTATGCCACATATACATCTTAGTTTGCAATCTATGAATGATTCTGTTTTAAGAAATATGGGTAGAAGGCACTCGAAAGGATTTGCAACTGAATATATTCAAAAATTAAAAGAAATAAATCCAAATATAACAATTGGGGCGGATATAATTGTTGGGTTTCCTCGTGAAAGTGATGAACAATTTATTGACACTTGTGAGAGTATTAAAGAGCTTGCTATACCTCTTGTGCATGTTTTTGCTTATTCTGAAAGAGATGGCACTAAAGCTATGGAAATTAAGCCCTCTGTTCCTTTAGAATTAAGAAAAAAAAGATCCGAATATTTAAGAAATATTGTAGAGGAAAATAAAAAGAATTTTTATAATAATCAAATTGGGAGAAATACTACTATATTACTTGAAAAAAATAATATGGGATATACGGATAATTATTGTTTAAGCACTATTGTAAATGGGGAATCTTTAACACATAGTAAAATTTATAATGTTGAAATAATTGAATTAGAAACGGATGTGTTCTCTAATGCTAAAATTTTAAAAGCAAAATTAAAAAACTAAAGGAAAATTATTATGTTTAGATGGTTAAAAAATAAAATTTTAGATAAAAAAATTTTAGATCAAGCAACTTTAGATCAAATAGAAGAAGATTTAATTCTAGCTGATATAGGTGTAGACTTAACATTTAATATAGTAGAAACATTGAAAAAAAATAACTTCAATAAAGAATGTGATATTGTTGGTGTAAAAAAAATTATAAAAGAAGAAATAATTGAAAACTTAAAAAATATAAATAAACAATTAGATTTAAAGGGAAATAAAAATATTCCTAATGTTTTAATTATAAGTGGTGCAAATGGAAGTGGAAAAACAACTACTATAGGAAAAATATCTTATTTGTTAAATGCTTTAAAGAAAAAAAGTATGCTTATTCCTTCTGATACATTTAGGGCGGCGGCAAAAGAACAATTAAATTTATGGGGTAAAAAATTAAATGTAAGTGTTTTTGAAAGTGAAACGGTTGACCCTGCTAGTGTTGCCTATCAGGGGGTTCTTATGGCTAAAAATGAAAAATTTGATGTTGTTATGGTTGATACATCTGGTAGGCTTTCTAATAATACGAATCTAATGCTTGAGCTTGCTAAAATTGAAAATACTGTAAAAAAAGTTATTGATGAAAAAAATCATACACTAGAACATATTATTGTGTTAGATGGTACTGTTTCTCAAGCAAGTATATATCAATTAGAGGGTTTTTTAAAATATGTAAAAGTTACAGGAATTATTATAACTAAGTTAGATGGTATATCTAAAGGTGGTATTGTTCTTTATTTGATGCAAAAATTTAAAATACCTGTTTATTTTATTGGAATCGGTGAAAAACAAGAAGATTTACAAGTATTTAATTTAGAAAATTATTTAGATAATATTCTATTTAAAGATAATTTTTAAAACTGTTTGATTTTTTTTGTAGAATATGTTATTTCATAGTTAATGTTTTTATGTAATGTTTTTTATGCCCCTATGGCGGAACTGGTAGACGCGGTAGACTCAAAATCTACTTCTTTTGTTAGAATGGGAGTTCGATTCTCTCTGGGGGTACCACCTTTTTAAATATACTTATTTGTTTTTTGATTATTTTTTGATCTAAAAGAATGCACTAGAAAGGATTTGAACCTATGACCCTCAGATTAGGAATCTGATGCTCTATCCTACTGAGCTACTAGTGCATATTATTTTGAAGATATTCTATATCATTCAACCTATATTTAAGGTATAATAATTTTAACATTTTAGCAAACATTATTTTTTATTAAAAATTGTTAATTAATTTGATTAAAGAAATTTTTGGATTGATTTATATGGTAAAAACTTTAAGATTAATTTTTTTGATGATTTTTTTATCTTTTTCTTCTCTTGTAATTGCTAGTGAGGAAAATTGTAACTATTATTTAAAACAAAATCCTAACTATAGTGATAATATAGAAGTAATAAAAAATTTAACAGTTAAAAAAGTTTATGATGGCGATACTGTTTTAGTTGAAAATAAAAATGATTATAGTGAATTTAAGATTCGTTTGCTTGGGATTCAAACTACAGAAATATTTAAAGATGAAAAGCCTCAACCCTATTCTATTGAAGCTAAATCTTTTTTAGAAAATGAAATATTAAACAAAAAAATCTTTGTAATAATTGATAAAAAATATAAAAAAGATAAATATGATAGATATCTTGGCATTATTTGTTTAGAAAATTTAGACAGTGATGGAGTATCTTTTAATGAAAAATTAATTCAAGAATCCCTAGCTTATGTTTATATTTTAAGCCCTAATTCATTATGGATTGAAACACTAATCAAGGGTGAAGATGCTGTTATTTCATTGCAAAAAAATATTTGGCAACATGACAGATATAAATTAATTAAAATAAATGATGCTAAAAATTTTATAGGTGAATATAAAATTTTAGATGCGAATGTGCTTTCTTTTACTGAAAATTCTAAAAGTATATTTTTTTATTTGGAAAACACTAAATCGAAAGGAGTTGCTATCAAAATAGATAAAAAATTATTAAATAACAATAATATAAATAAAGCAGAATTTATTCAAAAATACTTAAATCAAAATATAAGAATCAGGGGTTTTATTAATCAATATAACCCTAAATTTGGTCCTTTAATTAATGTGATAAATCTGCATCAATTGGAAGTTTTAGAAGTGGTTAATTTATAAAAAATAAGTTATAATAAATTTGCTATAAATACTAAAAATTAAATTTAAAAAGATAAAAGAAGAGGAATTATTTATTATGGTTAATAAATTTGTAAAAATAGATGATATAGATGTAACTGGTAAAAGAGTTTTAATTAGGGTTGATATGAATGTTCCTATGAAAAATGGGAAAATTGCTAATAAAGAAAGAATTGAAAGATCTATACCTACTATTGCTGAACTAGTTGCTAAAAAAGCAAAAGTAATTATTATATCACATCTTGGAAGACCTGAAGGTAATGGATTTGAAGCTGAATTTTCTTTAAAACCTATTGCAGAGGAATTATCTGATTTAATGAAGCAAAATGTAAAAATGGCAGATGATGTTATTGGTGAAAAAGTAGAAAAAGAAGTTCATTCCTTACAAGAAGGTGAAATTTTGATGCTTGAAAATGTTAGATTTTATAAAGCAGAAACAAAAAATGATTTAGAATTTACAAAAAAATTAGCTTCCCTTGGCGAAATATATGTTAGTGATGCTTTTTCTGCTGCCCATAGAGCTCATTCATCTACAGAAGGATTAGCTCATTTATTGCCATATGCTGCTGGAAGACTTATGCAAGAAGAATTGGAAGCTTTAGAAAAAGCTTTGATGAATCCTGTAAAGCCTGTTCTTGGAATAGTTGGTGGTGCTAAAATATCTACTAAATTAAATGTTTTTTATAACTTAGTGAAAAAGGTTCAATTTATGATTATAGGTGGAGGAATGGCAAATACATTCCTAAATGCTTTAGGTGTTAATATTGGTAAATCTTTATGTGAACATGACATGAAAGATGAATGCAATAAAATTATTGAAGAAGCGAAAAAATATGGATGCCAAATTAGTTTACCTGTTGATTCTAGGGTGGCAAAGTCTATTGATTCTGGTAGTAGTGCTATTGTTGTTGAAACAAATAAGTTGCCTAAGGATTTAGAAATTTTTGATATTGGAGATCAATCTATAAAAAACTTTATAGAAGTTATTCAAGATGTAAAAACTGTTATTTGGAATGGTCCTGTTGGTGCTTTTGAATTTAAGCCTTTTGAAACTGGAACTGTTACATTGGCAAAAGAAGTAGCAAAACTTACAAAAGCTGGTAAAATGGTTAGTATTGCAGGGGGTGGAGATACTGTTTCTGCTTTACAAATGGCAGATGTTTATAATGACTTTACTTATGTTTCAACTGCTGGGGGTGCTTTTTTGGAATGGATGGAAGGAAAAGAATTACCTGGGGTTAGTGTACTTTATAAAAAGTAAAATAATTTAATAAATTTATTAAATTAAAAAATGTTAGGGGATTTAAAATTAAAAAAATATTAAATATAAACTATTATTTAAAAAAAATATATAATAAATTAATGGATTATTCTAAAGGTAAGTATGCTTCGGTTATACTGGCAATTGTTGCCTTTACAGAATCTTCATTTTTTTTAATTCCCCCTGATGTTTTTATTATTAGTATGGTGTTTGCAAATGGGAAAAAATTTTTAAAAATTGCATTGATTGCAACCTTATTTTCTGTTTTAGGTGGAATATTTGGTTATATTATAGGTTATTTTTTATATGATGCTATTGCTGTTTCTATAATTGAGAAATTTCATTTACAAATGAGTATTGAAAAATTTAAAATGTTTTATGATAAATATGGAATGTTATCTGTTTTTATAGCAGGTTTCACTCCTATTCCATATAAAGTTGCTACTATTTTAAGTGGATTTTTGCATATGAATATATATTATTTTGTATTGATATCTATTTTATCTAGGGGGCTTCGTTTTTTCTTAGTTGCGACTTTGATAAAAATATTTGAAGAAAAAGCGAAAAAATTTATAGAATCTCATCTTGGGTGGGTTTCTTTAATTATTGTTTTTGTTATAATTGGAATTTTTGTAATTATAAAAAAAATTATGTAATGAATATTGATAGGTAAAAAATGAAAAACTCTATGCTTTTTTTTCTTGTGTTTGTAGTGATATTTATTACTTGCTTAATATTGCTTATGATACAGTCTCTTTTGAATATGGGAAATGAAAATTATTATTTTTATTTTTTACAACCAAGTAAGGAATTTTTGCCGATTTATTTAAAGATTCTTTTGGGATGTAGCATATTAGACTTTGTATTGATTTTTATTATTTTAGTTTTGAGTGTGTTTAAAAACAATCTTAAAAGCAAGAAAAAATAG
>JBIIMR010000125.1:0-2989 GCA_044337895.1 Alphaproteobacteria bacterium | reverse complement strand
TCTACCTGGAGCTCCTAATCTACCACATTCACCAACTGAAAATGGAGGGAAATTATAATGTAATAAAAATCTTTCTGTTACATTACCATCTATATCATCTACCATTTGCTCATCTTCTTCTGTTCCCAATGTAGAAACAACTAAAGCTTGGGTTTCTCCCCTTGTGAATAAAGCACTACCGTGGACTGTTGGTAATAAATCTAACTCAATTGCTATCTTTCTTACTTCGTCTAGTTTTCTACCATCTATTCTTTTAGCTTCATTTAAAATATTAGATCTCACAATGTCTTTTTCTACGGATTTAAAAACTCCATCAAATCTTAGGGATACTAAAGAATCATCATTGATTGCTTCTTTAACCTTTAGCAAAATAGCATTTTTAATTTCTGTTAATTTACTTGATCTAACTGATTTATCTGTTATAGCAAAAGCGGTTGCTAAATCACTTGATGCAAATTTTTTAACCAAATCTATCATTTGTGTTTCTATAGCATTTACAGCATCAACAGCATAAATATTTTTTGGACTACCAACTTCATTTTTAAAATCTTGAATTAGGTTAATAATTTGTTGAAATTCTTTATGTCCAAAAGTTAAAGCTTCTAACATAATATCATCTGAAAGCTCACTTGCCTCTGATTCAACCATTAAAATACCTTCTTTTGTTCCTGCAACAACTAAATCTAAATCACTTTTAGAAACTTCTGAAAGAAGAGGATTTAATACAAAATTACCATTAATATATCCTACTCTAGCAGAAGAAACTATATCACTAACTGGTAAGCCTGAAATTGCTAAAGCAGCAAAACAACCTATCATTGCAGTAATGTCTGTTGAATTTTCTTTATCATAACTTAAAGTTGTAGCTACAACCTGAACTTCATTTAAGAATCTTTCATGGAATAGAGGTCTGATTGATCTGTCTATTAATCTTGAAATTAATACTTCTTTTTCACTTGGTTTAGATTCTCTTTTAAAAAATCCCCCTGGAAATTTACCAACAGCATAATACTTTTCTTGAAAATGAACAGAAAGAGGGAAAAATTCCGCACTTTCTACTGCTTTTTTAGCAACACAAACGGTGCATAAAATATGGGTATCACCATACTTTACAACCACAGAGGATTCTGCTTGCCTTGCTATTTTGCCTGTTTCTATTGTTAGAGCTCTACCGCCCCAATTGATACTTTTTGATATAACTTTAAACACTGTTATTTTACTCCACGGATATCTAATTTAGATATAATTGATTCATATCTTTGTAGACTCTCCTTCTTTAAATATTGCAATAATTTTTTTCTTCTACTCACCATTTGTAACAAACCCCTACGGGAATGAAAATCTTTTTTATGAATCTTCATGTGCTCTGTTAAATATTTAATTCTAGCTGTAAGTAGTGCAACTTGAACTTCAGGGGATCCTGTATCTTCTTGTTTTAGAGCAAAAGTATTTATTATCTCTGTTTTTCCTTCTTTACTAAGCGACATCTTTTTTTCTCCTTTTATATGTTATTTTAATGGTTGAAATTTCTTAATATCTTATATGGATGTTGTTTTCCATCTATTAAGGATATTAATTTATTGTTATAAATTACTTTAAATAAATCTTTCTTAAAGCCTAAATCAATAGGTAAAGTCAAATTTCCTTTCATAATTTTTTCCGCATCTTCTTTATCTACAATAATACCCGGGATGTCGTCCAGAATATCTTCTATTTTGATGATACTTTTTAATAATATATCATTATTGATTTTATTAAAAGATATAAAATTGTTATTTTGAAATTTTCCTATACTTATTCTATTTAAATAACTAAGATAGCCTAAAGTATTAAGTGATTTACATATATCTAAAGCTAAAGTTCTAATATATGTTCCCTTACTTACTGATGCTATAAAGGTGATTTTTTTGGTATTTGTGTTATAGTTTAGTAATTTTAATGAATGGATTGTAATATTTCTTGAAGGAACAATAAAATCTATGTTGTTTCTGCTTAATGTATATGCTCTATCTCCGTTAATTTTAATAGCAGAATATTTAGATGGTGTTTGGGGAATACATCCTAAATAATTTGGAATTATATCTATAAATTCATTATATGATGGGTAATGATTTGTTTTTGCTATTGTAACCCCCTCAATATCATCGGTATCTTTTTGTTCTCCTAATTGAATTTCAAAAATATACTCTTTTGGTAAATCCATAAAATAATTAACTAATTTAGTTGCTTCACCTAAAACTATAATTAATAATCCTTGAGCTTTAGGATCTAGGGTTCCCGTATGCCCTATTTTTATTGGATTTAACTTTTTTTTTAAAATAGATACAATGTCTGCGGAAGTTAAATTAACTGGTTTGTTAATCAATAAAACTCCATTTAAATTATTCTTATTTTTTTTGATAAAAACCATATTAAAATAAACTACTTACTTGGGTTCATCTTTTGGAATATTGATTGAATTGAACAACTTATTTGCTTCCTCTAATCTATCATATAAATTATCTAAAACAAAAATAAGATTTGGTATTGAGCGAATATGCATATTTTTTGCTATAATATTTTTTAAAAGAAAACTTTTTTTATTTAATACCTTTAAAATATGTTGTGATTTTTCTTCTGTAGATGAATATAAATAAATATAAATTTTAGCAATTGATAAATCTTTAGTAACCTCTACATTTGTAATTGTTATTTTTAAATCAAATAAATCTTTGTCTTTAATTTTACCTTTTAAAAAAGCATCGGATAAAATAGATTTTATTGTGTTTGCTATTTTTAAAACCCTAATGTTGTCTGAGTTTTTGTTTATTTGTAAAAACATATAATTTATAACACCACTTTTTTAATTAATTTCTTTTCAAAACACTCCACGATATCTTTTTCTTGAAAATCTTCAAATTTTTCAAAACTTAAACCGCAATCGTAACCTGTTTTAACTTCTTTAACTTCATCTTTTTCTCTTTTAATGTGACTTAAAGCACCTGTATAT
>JBIIMR010000124.1:0-2994 GCA_044337895.1 Alphaproteobacteria bacterium | reverse complement strand
CTGACATTGAATGGCCTCTATATCTATAAGTCCACACTTCTAAAAAATATGGTCCTTTACCTGATCTTACATAATCTACTGCTTCTTTTCCTTTTTCTATTACATCTAAAATATTCATACCATCTACTTTTGCAGATTTAATTCCAAAAGCTTCTGCCCTTAGTGAATAATTAGTATTGGAAGTGCTTCTTTGATTTGACATACCCATTGAATATTGATTATTTTCTAACACATATATAATTGGTAAAGACCAAAGTGCTGCCATATTAAAGGATTCTGATATTTGCCCTTGATTTATTGCACCATCGCCAAAATAAGAGAAATTAATACCATTATCTTTATTATACTTATGTGCTAAAGCTAAACCTGTGCCTAGGGATGCTTGAGCTCCTACTATACCGTGACCACCGTAGAATTTTTTTTCTTGGCTAAACATGTGCATGGAACCGCCTTTACCTTTAGAGTAACCTGTTTCCCTACCAGTTAATTCTGCTAAAATTCTTTTACTTTCCATACCAGAAACAACCATATGTGCATGATCTCTGTATCCTGTGATTAAACTATCTTGTGGCTCTGATAAGAAATGAAGTCCTGTTACAACTGCCTCTTGCCCTATATATAAATGGCAAAATCCTGCGATTAAACCCATTCCATAAAGTGAAGCACTTTTTTCTTCTAATTTTCTAATTGTTAACATATCTTGATAAAGTTTTTTAGCATCTTTTGCAGTTAATTTTACTTTAGCCATTTTTACTTCCTTTAATAAAATATTATATAGTTGTTATTTATTACATTTTTTAATAATCTTAATTTTTTATATTAATAACTATTTCATCAGTTTTAAAATAATTTAAAAAAATCTTTGCTTGTTCTTCTATAACCTCTAAATTAGGACTTTTAGATTTTAAACCATCTGTTTTATAAATTAATATCGCTATATCATTGTTTAAACTAAGCAACTCATCGTTTAGTTCTTGATATTTTTTATTGATTGATTCGTATTTGATAAAACTATTTTTAGTGGTTCCTATGTTAACAGAAATATAAATAATTAAAATTATAATAACAAAAAATAAAATAATATTTTTTATAAACATGATTTAAGAATACCAAAATAATTAAATTAACGGGTGTAAATAATAAAACTTACACCCTAAAATATTGTTTATCTATTAAACATAGGTAAAACACAACCAGCATACTTAGCAGAATCGCCGAGTTCTTCTTCTATTCTGATAAGTTGATTATATTTTGCCAATCTGTCTGTTCTTGAAAGCGAACCTGTTTTAATTTGCCCTGAATTTACAGCTACAGAAATATCTGCGATTGTTGAATCTTCTGTTTCACCTGATCTATGTGATATAACAGCACTATAGCCTGCTTTATGAGCCATTTCAATTGCAGCAAAAGTTTCTGTTAATGTTCCAATTTGATTTACTTTAACCAAAATAGAATTACCAACTTTAGAAGCAATACCTTTAGCTAATCTTTCTGGATTAGTAACAAAAAGATCATCCCCTACTAATTGAATTTTATGACCTAAAGCTTTAGTTAAATTAGCCCAACCTTCCCAATCATCTTCTGCCAAACCATCTTCAATTGAATAAATAGGATAATTTGCAGATAGCTCTTCATAATACTTAATCATTTCATCTGAACTACGAATTTTACCTTCGCCTTTCATATTATATTTACCTGATTCAAAAAATTCTGTAGATGCAGCATCTAAAGCTATTTTTATATCTTTTCCTGGTGTATAGCCTGACTGTTCTATCGCTTGTAAAATATTATCTAAAGCTTCTTTTGAACTTTTAAGTGCAGGAGCAAATCCCCCTTCGTCTCCTACTGAAACATTGTAACCACCTTTTGAAAGAATTTTTTTAAGATTATGGAACACTTCTGCTCCCATTCTAATAGCTTCTGCAACTGATTTTGCAGAAAAAGGAGCAATCATGAATTCTTGAACATCAATTGGATTATCTGCATGTTGACCGCCGTTGATAATATTCATCATTGGAACTGGTAATAAATGGGAGTTAAAACCACCTAAATATCTATATAAAGATAATCCACTTTCCTCTGCTGCTGCTTTTGCTACCGCCATTGAAACACCTAGAATAGCATTAGCTCCTAGCCTTGATTTTGTTTTTGTTCCGTCTAATTCTATTAAAGCATTGTCAATTGCTACTTGATCCATAGCATCTTGTCCTACAATGTTTTCATATATTTCTGTGTTTACTGCATCACAAGCTTTTAAAACACCTTTACCTAGATATCTTTTTTTATCATCGTCTCTTAATTCATGTGCTTCGTATGCACCTGTTGAAGCACCAGATGGAACTGCCGCTCTACCCATTGCTCCACTGTCTAAAATAACATCTACTTCTACTGTTGGATTTCCCCTGCTATCTAAAATCTCTCTTGCTTTGATATCTATAATGTCTGACATGTTGACCTCTCCTTTAATATTATTATTGTTTATTGCTTACTTAAATATATTTTACATATAATAGCTTCTTTTTGCAAGATAAATAAAGCTTATTTTATTAATAATTTAAGAAAAACTTTTAACTAATTTATCTATTGCTATTAATTTTGATAGTAACGATTCTAAATCTTTAAGCTTTAACATATTAGCTCCGTCACTTGGTGCAGAATCTGGATCTTCATGGACTTCTAAAAATAATCCACTTATTCCTTGTGCGATTGCAGATTTTGCTAAAATGGGAACAAAATCCCTATTGCCTCCGCTTTTTTCATTTATTCCTGCTATTTTTTGAACTGCATGTGTTGCATCAAAAATTACAGGATAGCCTGTTTTTTTCATTATTTCAAAACTTGTCATATCTACTATTAAATTTTGATAACCAAAAATATTACCCCTTTCACACAAAAGAATTTTATTATTTCCTGTGCTTTCTATCTTTTTAACAACATGGAACATATCATATGGGGATAAAAATTGTGCTTTTTTGATGTTAATTGGTAAATTTG
>JBIIMR010000123.1:0-3002 GCA_044337895.1 Alphaproteobacteria bacterium | reverse complement strand
ACTAAGTATATGAAAAATGGCTATGAAAATACTGGAAGTGGCTATTTGAATAATGATTCGGAAATACATGGTAGACCTGTTACAAAAAGGGGTGTTGAGGTTAAAGAATTGAGAAAAAAAGATTCTTCTGGTTTCTTATATGCTCCTAAAGTTAGCGGATCTGAAAAAATTTTAAGAAAAAGTGAAAATCCTAAAAATATTGAATCCCACGATCCTTCTGGTGCGGAAAAATACTCTAAGGCATTATCTATATATCCTAAAGAGAGAGCTAGTGGTTTTTTTGGAAAGCTTTCTGAAATAATGGAAAAAGATTATCTTAGGGAAGAAGGTAAAGAATTGCTTGGATTTAAAAAAAGCAATCAAAAAGAAGATGAAGAAATGGAAATCTCTTATGAAAATGTTGGTAAAAATTTGTTTTCTAAATATAAGGATGGTTCTGGTAATTCAGAAAGAAATAGCAAGCTTCCAAGTAAATCTTCTAACTCTGTAAAAAAAAGAGGTTCGTTGTTTGGTGGTGGATCTTCTAATAATGATGATGGGGGTGATGACGAGGAAGAAAGACAACTTGCAAAAAAAGAAAAAAAAGCTAGAAATAAATTAGATTACTTTGATGATGATTATGATACCTCTGATATATTTGATTATGATGAAAATTTTGATAACCCTCAAATGTATAGGGATCAAGTAAAAAAAAAATTTTGGAATTTTTTAAAAAAGAAGGATTAAAAAATAAAAGGGTTGCTAAGTTTCAATTTTTTCAATTTTTAAAAGATGTGAAAAATGATATATTTGATACAAAAATTAAAGTATTTTTTGCTGCATTTTTATCTATATTCATAATTCTTTCTGTTTATGGTTATATTGTTTCTTATATAAACCCCTCTTCTTTACTAGAAAGTTATTATTCTAACAGAGTTTCTATTGAAGTTCTTGATGAAAAGTATAAATCTTTAATTTCAACAAAAGATGAAGAATCTACCTTCTTTTTGCCTGATATTGAAAAAACTCAATTACCTTTAGTTATTAAATCTTTACACAGCATGCTTGAAAATAAAAATGAATGTAAAGATATTAGAATATTATCTGCAAAAACTCAATGTTATTATAACTTAAATAATTTTGTGGATAGGGTTGCATTTAAAGATAAAGTAGCATCTTTTAATATTTTACAAAGATGGATAGCATCTTATTGGATAATATCTGAACTTAGTGAAGATAAGATTCTGCAATTTTATCTTAATTTTGCTTATTTTGGTAAAGACATGATAGGTTTTGAATCCGCTGCCAAAAAAATATTCAAAAAAACATATAAAGAATTAAACTTAAAAGAAAATATATTCTTAGTATCTTTGATATATAAATATAATAGATCTTATTACCAAAATTATAATCCTGAAATTAATCAAGAAACATTACTTAATTATATGATTGATAAAAATATTATTGATCAATCTCAAATAGCAAATTTGGATAATACTAAATTTGAAGAAATTCCTTATAATGATAACCTTTACTACATGATTTATGACGATGTAATGAAAAAAAATGTATTAAATTTAAAAAAATATCATAATATTAGAGTTACAACTACATTTAATAGTGATTTATCTAATATACTAGCTTCTTTAACTAAAAATGTTTTATTAGCAAATGATATACCTAATGCCTCTGTTGTTATTGTGAAAAAAGGACAAGTAAAAGTATCATTTACTCAGGCAGTTTCTGTTATGAATGAAGATGTCAATAAAGATTTAGATAAAGACTTAGGTAAAGAAAATAAAGATAATGAGAGTTCTGTTAAAACGATATATTTTAATAAATTCCCTATTTTTGTTGCTAATTTAGCATTTAAACCATTTATCTACTTAATAGCTTTGGACAACAATATATCTGTTCCTAATAACTTTTTAACATCAACCTATGAAACTCTTTTTTCTGATTACTATCTTTATAAAGAAGAAAAAGATGAGTATTATCAACAATTTGTTAAAAATGCAAACATTTTAGCCTCGATAAAAAAATTCTCATTGTTAGAAAAACAATTAATGGGGAAAATAGGAGAAGAAAAATTAACATCTTTCTTAAAAACATTTAAATTGTCTATTGTAAAAAATCCATTTAACTATAAAGATGTTTATCATGGTGATTTAATTAAGTCTGATTTGTTTAATGCTACATCTTTATTTTATACTATAGGAAATGCTGGTACTTTTGGTAATTATTACTATATTAAAAAAATTAATAACTTTTATAGCAAAAAATATAAAGAAGAAAAAATAATAGATGTTGCTAATTTAAAATATATAGAAGAATCATTTCAGCAAAAAATTTACTCTAGCAATAGAACTGAATTTTACTTAACTGTAGATAGAAATGTTGCCTTTGCATTTAATAATGAATATGTAGTAGCTATATGGCTTGGGGATATGGATAAAACAGCTTTAGAAAACTTTGAAAAAAATCACTCTATTGTTCTAAAAAAATTAATTAAACAAATAGTTGCATTAATAAAATAATGGGATGATATTTTATTAACTAGAATATATTTTTTATGCTATTATACTTTTAATATGATTGTAAATATTAATTATGGAAATATAAAAATTGACAAAAGTTGACTTTTCTTTGAATCTAATATTAGGGATATTGGTTGAAAATTTTGATAATAACTTTTTGAATAAATTTAGTAAATTTGCTATCAAAAATATGTTTGTTAAACATCCAAAAATTTTTAATAAAATATCTAGTGATTCTAAAGATGTGTTAATAGCTATATCTCCTGTTGATATTCCTTATATTTTTATGATTATAATAAATAATCATAAACCTGATATGTTTGTTGTTAAATCTAATTCTAAAATATATTTTGATGCAAAAATTACTGGTAATCTTAAGGATTTATTAATGCTTTTTGAAGGTAAAATAGATGGAGATGCTGCTTTTTTTTCTCAAAAACTAAAAATAGAAGGGAATACTACATTAATTCTTAAAATTAGAAATGC
>JBIIMR010000122.1:0-3006 GCA_044337895.1 Alphaproteobacteria bacterium | reverse complement strand
GTAACAACAAAAACAATTCAACTTTATTTACCAGAAAACGATTATAGGGAAAAATGGGATATTATCAATTTCAATTTAGAGTTACATAAATTATTAAATTTATCCCTAAATTGCCAAGATATTTTAATAACCCAAAGAAAACCATTAAATTTTTTAAAAGATGAAATCATAACATTAGCAACATCAAATCTAAATAATAAAATAGACCTAATAGAAAACACAATATCAACTATTAACAAAATACCAAAAGATGAAACTCACAACGAATTTAATAAACTAATAAAAAATATCATTCTTCAAAGTATAGATATGAATTGGAAACAACATTTATTAGAACTAGATTACATAAGAAGCAGCATTAATTTAAGATCCTTTGCAAATAAAGATCCCCTCCATGAATACCAACAAGAGGCATTTGTGTTATTCCAAGGTATGCTAGAGGAACTCAATTCAAACATTATAACAGTTGTATCCCATTTAACAATTAACACAACCCCACCAAAAAAGTAAACTAAAAAATAAACTATTATTTATAAAGTTATTATTGTTTATCTTCATTTTTATATTGTAATATAACATTTGTATATTTAAATGGAATACTAATTTTATATTCATCAAATTTTTCTTTTATAGTTTGTAAAAAAGCCATTTTAACTAAAGATTGTTTCCCTGCAACAGTTTTAAATCTACACCTTAAATCAACACTATCAGACCCTAAATTTGCCACCCCTAAAATATTCAAATCCTCTAAAACAAATTGCCTAACTTCACTCTTTAACCTAAAATATTCACCCACAAGCTTTAATTTATCCAAAGCATTTTGAATATTTTCACCATAATCAATAGAAACATCAATCACAGCATAAGAAAAATCTTTACTAAAATTACTTACCAAATTAACATCAGAAAAAGGAATCATATGCAAAGTTCCCTCAACATCCCTAAGTTTAATATATCGCATAGTTAAATCTTCTACCACCCCTTTTTTACCAGATACCTCAACTAAATCATTCACAGATATTACATTTTCAATAAAAAGCATCGCTCCACTAAAAAAGCTTGTTAAAACATCCTTCGCTCCAAATCCAATAATTAAAGTAAAGATACCAGTACTTGCAAGTAAAGTAGCCAAAGATAGTTTAATGCTTGTAATAATAACTAAAAATAAAATTGCAATAATCAAAAGTATATATATTTTACGAGCTAAAAAGATCAAAGATACAAGCTTATTCACCAAAGCAAAATTTTTTCTTCTTTCTAATTTTAAAATAAAATATCTATTAATCATAATTAATATAACAGTAATTATATAAATAAAATAAATACTAACAATTACATTAAACAAAATTTTAAATAGCAAATAATTATATAAATTATCCATTATATTAACAAAATTAATCAAGCCTACATTATTTAATATCACAACAATCAAAACACTAACTAAGGGATAATAAAAAATATTTTTAAGATGAGATTGTAATAATATAGAACCACTAATTTTATTATAAATAATCAATCTATCATTATGGGATTTTTTTAAACCATTAATTTTATAGTTAAAATCCTTTAGAACAAACTTATCCACAAATATATTAAAAAAATACTGCAAAAATACAAATACTAAAATCAACCCAAAATTAACAATAGAAATAAACATAATATTAAATATATTATCAATTTTATTAATAATCATAATTGTAGTCACAAAAAGATAAAAAAACACTATTTTATCAATATTAGTAAACCATTTTATAAATATTTGTTTAGCTGAAATAAATTGTTTATTTTGTTTAGTTAATAAAAAAGCATATTTTTTTAAATCTTTAATAACCGCATAAAATATTAAATTAAATATTATAACAATTACCACAATAAAAATATTTTTCACATATTCAATCGACTGATTTTTACCCAAAACAAAATAGCAAATCACCATAAAATAAGTAATATATATACTTATATTTAAATATAAAGAATATTTTTTAATATTAAAATGTTTATATAGAATAATATAAAATGATTTAAAATTTTTTTTAGAATATATAAAAAATAAATTTTTAACTACAATAATTGTAAAAAACACTAAATTAAGAAAAATAAGCTTAATTATAGTATACTCCTCCCCAACATAAAATATATTAAGCACATAAATATAAACAGCAGAAACAATCACAACAGGAATAATTTTAACAATCATTTCAAAAATAAATTTAATAGCTATCTCTAAAAACATATATTTATCATGATCATACTTAAATATTTTTTTAAAAATTTTTAACTTCGAATAAAAATAATCAAACATAAAAAAACATAAAAAACTTACAAAAAAGTATCCGAGCAATATAAAAATTTTATCCACATTGTAAGAGTAATACAAAAACACATCAAAAATAATATTTAAAAAATCATCAAATAATTTATATAAAGATTTAACCGTATTAAAAACATAATCTACACTGGATTTATAATAATTCAATAATAAATTATCAAAAGTAATGTTACCTGTATTTTTATTGTTTTCAACAATTGTTTCTAAAATATTTTCATCCCTTGCAGATAATATTTTCAAAAGCTCATTAGATTTAGCAGGATTTTTCAAAACATCAATCAAAAGCTTTACAGTTTCTTTATTTTCCTGATTTAATATTTCTTTATCTGGCATATTTCCAAAAACATTAATTATCAAAATAAATAAGATAATAAACATTTGCATAAATTTTTTCAAAAAATTTAATATCAATTGTAGAAATCTCCTTTTTATGATACAATACAAACAATAATATAATCAATTATACACAATTACATATTAATATAAACTTAATATTAATTTTAGAAATTAACAAACTAAAGTGATACCCAATAAATGAAAAAATTTTTAATTACAATCTTACTTTTAGCAATTATCATAACCCCATATCTAATCAGTGAGATTACAAAAACCTATGTGATTTTAAATAAAGGAGAAAAATTAAGTTATTATAATGGTAAAACATTTCAGCAAACAGA
>JBIIMR010000121.1:0-3026 GCA_044337895.1 Alphaproteobacteria bacterium | reverse complement strand
CGCCTTTGGTCTTTCCCTAGAAACCCTGTTAATAGTAGCACCTGTAGCAGAAAAAGCAACAATATATTTAGCATTTATTTCTTTAGAAATATGCCCAACAGAAGAAGCAACAGATTCTGATAAATTATCAACAACATCAGATTTCATATTTGAAGTTTCCATAATTTTCCAATAAGTTTCATCCCCTTGAACACTTTTAATTATATCAGACATAACTGTAACAGTTTCCTCTGGATAGGATCCAACAGTAGTTTCAGCAGAAAGCATTACACAATCAGCCCCATCATAAACAGCATTAGCAACATCACTTGCCTCAGCCCTTGTTGGCATAGGAGAGTTAATCATAGAATCAAGCATTTGAGTTGCAACAATTACAGGTTTTGATTTCATTCTACATTCTTTAACAATCTTTTTTTGTATAACAGGAACAGTATGAATAGGAACTTCAACCCCCAAATCTCCCCTAGCAACCATAATACCATCTGATGCATCAATAATTGCAGAAATATTTTCAACAGCAGAAGGTTTTTCTATTTTAGATATAACTTTTGCCCTACCTTTAATTATACTTTTTGCATGCTCAACATCTTCTGGCAGTTGAACAAAAGAAAGAGCAACAAAATCCACTCCAATTTCCATCATAAAATTCAAATCTTTTAAATCTTTCTCGGTCAAGGCAGATATTTTTAAAATACCAGAAGGAAAATTAACCCCTTTAGCATTAGATATATATCCACCCACAATAACCTTAGTAATCATATGTTCGCTAGTAAAGTCCTCTACTTGCAACCTAATTTTACCATCATCTATTAATAAAAAAGAACCTTTTTTAACAGCATTAAAAATTTGTGGATGAGGCAAAGTAACCCTTGTATTATCGCCCAACTCATTTTGCATATCCAACACAAAAGACTGCCCAACTTCCAGCAATACTTTATCATCTTTAAATTTACCAACCCTAAGCTTAGGTCCCTGTAAATCGCCTAAAATTGCTATCGGCTTATTTAATTTTTTTTCTAATTTTCTAATATTATCAAAGTTTTCTTTATGATCTTCATAACTTCCATGACTAAAATTCAACCTAAAAACATTAACCCCTGCATTAAATAATTTTTCCAACATTTCAGGAGATTTACTCGCAGGTCCTAATGTTGATACTATTTTCACTTTTTTACCATTAAACATATTAAATATTTCTCCTTACAAATATACTATAATTTTAACTACATAATCATTTTTGTATTACTTTTGAATCTAATTATAATATAAAAAGACAAAAAACACTATATTTTTTTGAAAAAATACTATTTATAATATAATATTTTTTATCAAACTATCTAATTAAATTAATATTTAATTAATTTAATCCTAATATAATCTGAATTATTACTTTAAAAATTGCTCTGAAAAACTAGTTACTTTTTGTGCAAAATTTTTAATTAATTTATAGAAGGCTTAACCTATGCAAAATATTTTAAACATTATAAAGAGTTTTTTTATAACAATCATTTGTATATTTTTATTTACAATAAACATTAATAAATCTTATGCATTAAGCTTTAATCTTAAGGAGTATACAGAAAAGTTTACCCAAATTACCAATTTAAGTAAGATTAAAAATTTTACAATTAATTTAAAAAAAGAGATAGAGGATCAATTAACCGTTGAAAATATAAAAATAATTACCGAAAACATAAAAAATCATCCTATTTTTATTTATATTCCTAACGAACATTCTAGGGATTATAAAGAAAAATTTACTTATAATTCAAAATTTAAAGTATCCATTCCAAAATCCCTACATTATATAACAGACCCTGCAGGTGATAATTATTTAGAAAAAATTATAAACGGTTCACAAACAGAATCAACCTATCTAAGTTACAATGCCAGTAAAGAAGAAGCACCCTTACCAAGATCTTCTTCAGCAATGAACGACCTTGACACAGATCCAATAGAGTATGAAGAACCTCAGGAGTTTAACCCTTTTGCCGTTATTCCAGAAGATATAAAAAAATACATTGTTATCCTTACTGATTTTGGAGATCTTTTTATTGAAATTTATAACATATCACCATTGAGTGTAGAACATTTTCTTAAATTAATGAAATCTAATTTTTATGAAAATAGCTCTTTTTATAGATATATTCCAAATTACATTCTTCAAGGCGGAGATCCAACAGAAAGCGGATTAGGTAGCAACAATTCAGTCTTAATAGATGAGTTTTCAGCTACTTATAATTTTGAACGAGGCACAATAGCACTTTCCAATAATGGCAATACAAATTCCTCAGATACACAATTTTTTATAACTTTTTACCCTGCTACTTGGTTGAATGGTAAATATAATATTATCGGTAAAGTCGTATTAGGGTTAGATAATTTTGAATATAACTTTCAAGGAACATACCAAAACAACGGTAATATAGATGATGTTATTCCAATCAACAATATAATTACCTTAGAAGAGTTTTTAAAAACAAATACACAAGAAAATTATAATCTTTAATTAAATAAAAAATTTATCTATATTATTTATAGAATCTAAATCTTTGTTACAAATTATAGTAACAACATAATCTTCTTTTTTTAATAATTTAAATTTAGATTTATCTATTTTTTGATCTGTAACAAAATTATCATATATTTTAGTTAATAGATTAGCTTTATTCCATAAAATCCCAACGAACATATTTTTGCTATCATCAATACTCTTAATTATTATCGGTTTTTCTATTTTATAATTTTTATAAATTTTTACTAACACATCTTTTATATTTTTCATAGTCAATGAATTGTCTTCAATTTCAATTTTTTCAACATTAGATTCAACATTAGAATTTATAATCTTATCTTTATCAATAATATTTTTAACAATATAAAATTCTTTTTGTTCATCTATTTTTTTTCTTAAATTCTTATTTTCCATTAAAATATTATCTATTTTACCAACAATTTCACTTTCACTAATTTTAAATTTATCTAATAAATTTAATACAATATCTTCTTTAAACCTATAATCTTCT
>JBIIMR010000120.1:0-3075 GCA_044337895.1 Alphaproteobacteria bacterium | reverse complement strand
CTAATACAAATTCAAAATTTATACACTAAAGATTCTTATCCCTTATCCCCAGCTTTAAAATAATAACCAATAATAAAACCCAAAGTAGGACCAAAACTAGAAACAAATAAAGAAATCATATCTTTTAAGTTTACAGTATCAAATTTCCACAAAACAGCATACGAATTGTAAAAAGCTACCAATGAAAACACAATAACTAAAAGTCCAAAATAACATCCTATAAAAATTATAGTAATCTTATATCTAGACTTACTATCGTGCTCTTTTGGATTAAATGGAGGCACAGGTTCTTTTGTTATTTCTCTACTAAGTTCCTCATAATCTTTTCTGGGAAGTTTATCCTCATAAGCAACAAATTTCTCTTTTGATTGACTAAGTTCTTCTCTAGTAAGCTCATCACTTGATTTATTATTTTTATTTTCTAAACTCACAAATATAAACTACCTAAATATTTTATCTACAAGCTTCTTATAAATTTCAAAAAGACTCTTTGTTTTTGTTAACAAGTCTTTAATGCTATCATTTATTTGGGATCTAGAATCATCTAATTCTTTCTTTAATTCTTTATTATCAATATCAACCATTTTTGCAGATAAATCAGCTAATTGATCACTTTGTGTAAATAGCTTACCTAATGTTTCTATATTACCATCAATAATTTCTTTTAATGAAATAAATTGTTTTTCTAATCCATTTCTCATTTTTTTCACTCCCCAAAGTTTTAAAAAATAAAACTATAAACATATAATAACACGAATCAATATTTTAATTAGTTAATTAACAACATTATTTTCTTCAGCTACTTCAGCAACAGAATCTTTTTTGTCTTCTACCTTAACTTCTTCTGCCAATTCTTCTTTTTTAGCAGTTTTTTTAGCAGCTCTTAAAGCTTTTCTTTCCAATTCTTTTACTTCATTTTCAGCATCTTTTTCTGCTTTAATTTTATCTTGCTTTAATTTTTCCAAACTATTTTTACCTTCATCAACACTACGAGCAATAACAAGAACGATATTACAAATAACCTCAGAATGTAATTCAACATCAACATTATAAACACCAGTTTCTTTAAAAGAACCATTTAAAATAATTTGATCTTTTTTTAATTTAAAACCATTTTCAGAAACATTCGCAGCAATATCAGCAGCACTAACAGATCCATAAAGATGCCCTTTTTCACCAGCAGATCTAACAATAAAAAATTCTTTATCATTTAATTTTTCTAAAATTTTTAAAGCTTCTTCTTTTCTTTGTAAATTATCTGCCATTATTTGAACTTTTCTAGCTTCAAATAATTCAATATTTTCTTTAGTCGCCCTTAATGCTTTATTTCTTGGTAATAAAAAGTTTCTAGCAAAACCGTCTTTAACAGTTAAAACATCCCCAACAATACCTAATTTTTCTACTCTTTCTAATAGCACAACTTTCATTTTTTTTATTCTCCTTTTAAGCTTTCTTTCAATAAAATACTATCTAATAATCCAATTTCCCTTACAATTCCCAATAAAATCAAAAAACATATTATATATAAACTAAAAAAAACTAGCATTACATAAAACACAAAAGATAAAAATAATCTATTTTTCAAAAATATTTGTGTAATTCCAATACCAGAAAACACAAAAGGAATAAGCAATATCAATAAAGATGCTCTCAAAACATAAGATACATTATAAGATAAAATAACTTTTTTTACAACAAAATAATCAAAAGAAAGAATCATAGCAACAATAGATACAAATAAGAATATATAAAAACTAGGAATATTATATATTTTCATATATGAATCACTAAGGTATTTATTAGATTTTTTAGCGATTGCAAATCCTATATAATAATTCATAAGTAATAAAAAACTAATCATAATAGAAATAACAAAAGGAAGCAAAAATATAGCAATTTTAAAATATTTATCTAAAAATTCAACATAGAATATACTATCAAGCTTCATCATAATAGAAATCATATATAAAACAAATTCAATATCATAAATCAATTTGTTTCCATTATAGTATTCAATCAAGAATGTAATTAAAAACACAATCAAAGAATATAATGCAAAAGCAACAGTTACAAAAGATGGTCGTTTACTGATTTTTAAAGTGATAAATAAAACAAACACAGGTAAGACTGAATAAATTCCAAAAAAGTAAATAACCATTATATCATCTATTGTAAAAAATAGCAACAAACAAGCTAAGAACACAATAGAACTCAATAAAAGCCCTCTAAATCCTGTAAAAAAGTATGCAATTACAAAGGGTAGGGTAGAAAACATAAACAAAAAAACAGATAAAAATCCTCCATCATTATATATAACAGTATAAGATGCAATAGATGAAAACAACCCAATCCCAATTGCTATTATAAATGAAGATATAAAATCTTTAATAGTTAAATACATAAAATCCCAAACCCCATTTAACTTAAATTATTTATTTGTATTATCTATTTAAGTAAGGTATAAGAGATAAATGCCTAGCTATTTTAATTGCGTTTGTTAATTGCCTTTGATTCATATCGCTTAATCCACTAATTCTTCTTGGAATAATCTTCCCACTTTCAGAAGTATTTTTTAGTAAAAAATATACATTTTTATAATCTATCAAAGCAGATTTATCATTTTTTTTCATTTTTCGTAATTCTCCAACTTAAATTTAAACTTATTCTTTTTCAGAAACTTCTTCTACAACCTTAGAAACTTTATAGTTAGATGAATAAGAATCATCCCTTACATAGTTTCTATTTCTATTATTATTGTAATTAGATCCAGGACGATCATTAGTTCTTTCAGCATTATTCATAGCTTTAATAATGAAAGAAGGATTAGGGTCAACCGCTTCAATTTTCATAGTTAAATATCTAATAACATTTTCATTAACCCTCAGAACTCTTTCAAGCTCCTTTAATCCATCAGGACTAACTTCAAAGTTAAACATAGTATAACTTGCCCTTTTATGTTTGTTAATAGGGTATGCTAAATTTCTGATTCCCCACAATTCTTTTTTTAAGATTTTACCAGAAAATTTTTCAATTATTTCTTGAATTTTAACATTGATAGAATCAATTTGATTCTGT
>JBIIMR010000023.1:0-10552 GCA_044337895.1 Alphaproteobacteria bacterium | reverse complement strand
GTAGAAGATGTGAGTGTGGATAGGTTATTGTGGGTATGTGGATGTTTTAATTCTATAATAGTGGATTATATTCTTAGAATGTATGTTGATATTAATGTAAATTTAGTTTATGTGAAAAAATTGCCGATATATCAGCCAGAGACGGTGGAAATTTTGGGAAATAAGGATGTGTTAAGGGTGATAAAGAATTCTGCGATGTTAACTTATTTATATAATAGGGAAGATTTTTTTGAATTTGTGAAAATGTATAAATTGGATATTGGGGATTTGCCTAAGAGTGATAGTGGACTTGGGAGGTATATGGATGAATTAAAAGTAGAAAATGATTGTATTATTTTAAAAATGTATGGGATTGAGTATTTTGAATTAGAGTATATGTTGGAGAGTTTTAAAGGTCTTTGTAAGAATAATGCTAAGTATGTTGCTTTGTTAAAAAAGAAGTATAGGGAGTTTGTTTAGGGAGTTGATTTTTTAGGTAGGGTGTGATATACTTTTTTATGTTGAATTGTTTTTGTGGAATATTATGGTAAAATTGAAAAAAAATAAGTATTTTATGCTGTTGTTTGCATTATATATTATGCTTGTGTTTTTTATGTCTAATATTCACAATTATAAACATCATACTTTGATTGTTGATTGTGATTCATCTTGTGTTGTTTATAATTTTGAAAAAAATTTAGTTCATAGTTCTGATTTTTATTATTTGGTATCAGTAATTTTATTTTTTGCTGCGATTTTTTTTGTTTGTAAATCTTTTGATGGAAGTTTTATAAATAAATATTTTTATTCTAATGCCCCTCCTTTATTTTTTACTTTTGGGTAAATTATAATTATTTGTATTGCATTTAAGTTGCTTTTAAGTTGTTCTTTTGAGTGGTTTATTTTGTTTGATGAATGGTTGTTTTTTTACTCTTTTTTTTGTGTAAAGTTAGTTTTTAATAAGTTTTTTTATAGGGTTTTTATAGGGAGTAAATAAAATGAAGTTTAAATATTATGTTCTTAGTGCTGTATTTAGTAGTTGTTTGTTAATGGGATTTGAGGGATTTGCTAATCAAAATGCTTTTAATCCAGATATATCTTTAATATTAAATGGTAAGTATCAGTATGATAATAAAATACTTGCTAATGATGGAGGTAATTTTTATAATAGTAGTTTTTTAATAGATGAATCTGAATTGACTATTTCATCTTCTATTGATGATAAATTTAACGGTGCTTTAACTTTGGCGGTTATGGACGGTGAAATTGGGGTAGAAGAAGCTTTTATTAATAGCTCTTTGTATGGTGTAAATGTAAAGGTTGGGAGAAGCTTATGGGATATTGGCTATTTGAACTCAAAACATCCACATAGTGATAATTTTGCTACACGACCAATTGCATATGAATTTTTTATGGGTGAATCCTTTAATGGGGATGGAGGGCAGTTTTCTTATGTTTTGCCAGTTAAAAAGTATGTAGAAGTTGGGGTTGGTGTTTATAATATTGATTATAATAGTGATTATAATAATATATCTTATTCAACCTATCTTAGATTTGGAGAAGATATTGGAAAAAATCAAGATTATAGAATAGGACTTTATTTATTAGCAAATAGAACAGATACTAAAAATATAATTGATATGGAGGATTCATCGAATAATTTATTTATTATGGATTACAAATATAATATTAATTTTATGAATGATTCTAAATTAACATTTATTGGTGAATATTATCATAATAATTTGGCAGGTGTTAATGATGATATAGAAAATTATAGTGCCGATAGTGGGTATTATGCTAGTTTGGTGTATCAGTTTAATAGAAGATGGGCGGTTGGGGGAACTTATTCGCAAATTTTTTCTAAAAATGAAGACTATGAAAAGTATCAAATTCAAGAGAGCTTGTTGATGGTATCTTATAATAATTCTGAATTTTCTACGATTAGGTTGCAATATGGATTTGCACATAATAATGATAGTTTAGACAATTATAATAACCATACTGTAATTTTACATTATGTTGTAAGTATTGGTGCACATTCTGCACATTCTTATTAATTTTGAATAAATATTTGATAAAAACTTAAGGAGTTATAAAATGATAAAATCTTTTAAATATGTTTTAGCATTGCTGTTAATTATGAATTTTGCGATTTCATATAGTAAAGCAGAAGAGAAAAAAATAAATATTTTTACCTGTGAGCCTGAATGGGCGATTTTGTTACAAGAAATTGTAAAGGATAAAGCAAATATTGATAGTGCAATATATGGGAATCAAAATCCCCATTTTATTCAAGCTAAGCCAAGTTTAATTGCCAAAGTGAAAAATTCTAATATGCTTGTTTGCACGGGAGCGGAATTAGAAATTGGTTGGTTGCCTATGCTTATAGAAAAATCTGCTTATAAGAAATCTGTTGTTTATGTTTCTAATTATGTAAAAATGCTTGATATTCCATCTAAGGATGAAATTGATAGGAAAAATGGCGATGTGCATCCTTTTGGTAATCCTCATATACATTTGCATCCTGAAAATATTAAAGCAATTGCAAGTGCTTTATTAGAAAAATTAAAAGAAGTTGATTCTTTAAATTATGATTTTTATAAAAAAAACCATGATGAATTTATTAAAAAATGGGATGAAAAAATATTAAAACTAAAAGATAAATACAAAGTGTTAAATGGGGTTAATATTGTGTTTCATCATAAAGATTTTGATTATTTAACTGATTGGCTTAAAGTTAATAAAGTAGCTTATTTAGAAGAAAAAGCAGGGGTATCTCCAAGTGCTGTATATCTTCGTTCTATTGTAGATAAAATTAAAAATGAAAAGACTAAATTGATTATTAGAGCACCTTATTCTGACAAAGATGCATCTTTGTTTATTAGCAATAAAACTGGAATAAAAAACATTGTGGTTCCTTATTCTATGGATTATGATGGTAAAAATACTATTTTTGATTTATATGATAATATTTTAAATGCAATTGAAGAGGGGTTAAAATAATAATATGGACACTCTGCTAATTATACTACCTGCTGTTTTATTTGGAATTTGTTTGTCTTTTTTAGCTATACCTTTGGGGCTTAAGGTTATAAAAAAAGGTATAATTTTTTTAGATATTGCAATTGCACAAATGGCGGTTCTTGGTAGTATGATAGCAGAGCATATTTTTGAGGGAGTAGATGATGGGAATGTTTATTTGGTAAAAACTTTCTCTGTTTGTTTTAGTATGTTGGGATCTTGTTTTTTTTATATTCTAAATAAAAAATTTAATAATTTTAAATCATTTGAATCAATTATTGGAATAACCTATGTTTTTATGGCAACTATATGTAGCTTATTACTTTCTATTTTCCATGCTTCGTTTGATAGTATAGAACAAATTTTTGCAGGAAAATTATTATTTTTAACCTATAAAGAATTATTACAAATTGGAATTATTTATTTGATTTTAGGGATATTAATTTATGCAACTAGTTTATTAACTAGGGATTTTATTTTTTATATGGTATTTGCTGTGGTTGTTTCTTTGGCAATGCCTATTGTTGGAATTTATTTTATGTTTGCAATTTTAATTATACCTGCTTTGTTGTTTGAAAAAAATAAGTATAATGTGTTTTTTGGGATTTTATTTTCTGTTGTTGTGGTTGTGTTGGGTTCTTTATATTCTTTGTATAAGGATTATCCTAGCGGACTTATAATTGTTATTTTTTATGTGCTTTTTGGAGGTTTAGTTTATTTTTTTAGAAAATCTTTTTAGATGCTACATGATAATATTTTTATATAGAGTTTGATTATTTTTTAAGAGTAACAATTTTAATAAATAAGTTAATAGAATTAAAGAGTTTGTAAAAATATACTCTTTGTCTGATGGTGGCACCCCAAGTTCTACAAGAAATAAAAATATGCTAATAATTGTGATGCCTATTTACCTTCTACTTGTTTTAGCGGAATGGCTGCTTATAAATCCTTTGAAGAATTGCCACATAGGAGAGGGTATGGATTAAAAATTTTAAAGAATAATGAAAATGTGTTAGATTTGGTTTTTAATAGAATAAATTGGAGTAAAATAGCCTTTTTATCAACTAACTCTGCTGTTAATCTAAGAACTAGTTTAATTGAAAATGCTATATATAAAGGAGCTATGGAAATTGGAATTAAAGATTTTGTTTGATAAAATTATTAATCAGATGTTAGAAGAAGAGGTTAATGATGAGTGGGGAAAAGGAATTTATTCTAGGTATAGAAAGGATTTAGAGATAGATAAACGGGGTAGTTTTGGTGAGAGATTTTTTATGAAAATTTTTGCTAACTCTAAATACTGTAGCAGAATTGAATATAATGATGGGGATCAGGGTGTATGGGATCTAAAAATTAATAGAATAAGGTTAGAGATTAAAACTTCCTCTTTAACTATAAATAAGAAAAATAAAAACTTTGCAAAAAATAAATTTCAAAATGAAGGAATAAGAGAAGAAAAAGGTTCTTATGAGGGTGTTTTGTTTTTGGGTATAGCTTCCTAATGATTTGTATATTAAGATGGTTAAGTATGGGGATATACCTTTTTGTGATTTGCATTCTAGAGAAAAAGCGAAAACTGGAGTTGGTTATAAATGGGATATAAAGTTAGAAGATATGTTAGAAGTTATAAATGAGGATGATATTATTTCTGAGTTTGAAAAAGTTTTTATTAAAAAATAGTTATTATAAAGTTAAAAGGTTAGGGCAATGTGGAGGGAGACTTCGTTTTTGGTGAAGTAAAAGGCGGTTTGGGTTTGGGGTTTGATATTGTTTGAGGTTACTAAGTTATGGATTGGGGTTCTTTCTATAATGTAGCCCATTGGGTCCATTGCTAGCATTGTGAAATTACCTAAAAACTTTGATCCAAATAGTTTATTGTTGTTACCGGATATATATTTTGTGAGTTGGAAAAATCCTTCGCCTACTAAAGCTCCTAAAATGGGAGTGTATATTATATCTTGAATTGAGGGTCTTTCCTCAAATGCTTCTATTCCAAACTCCCAAATTGTGGAGTTGAGTGCTGCAAGTAAAAAAGAATTAAATTGGTTTAGTCCTGCTTTTCTTCCTTGCATATAGTAAACTCCTCCCCAATATGGATGTTGAACAAAATTTACTATAAATGGGTCTTTATCCATTACTGGACCTTTTTTATTGTTTTCTACCCATTTTTTTGTATCATATTTTTTTTCGCCCGGTGACCAATTTGTAAAATTTTGGGGCATTTTATATAATACCTCCATCCCTATAAACATAAATCCTATGGTTGTGATTTCTGAAAAAATTAAATATTTAAGAGTGCTGTGGGTTTGAATTTCTGTTAAAAAAGGGCTTTCTTCCTTAGATGTAGGGGTGATGGTATTAGTGTTATTTGCAAATATGTTTTTTGGAATAATTAAGAGTAAACTGTATAAAAATATTAAAATATATTTTGGCAATTAATGTTTCCTATAATTTAGTTTATATAGTTTTTTTCTGTATTATTATTGGATAACTAAATTAACTATTTGATCTTTACCTGAAATTGTGGTTTTAAGGTTTTTAAATTTTGGAGGTCCTGCTAATTTTTTAGTAAAAAATACTGGTTCTTTTGGCATTCCTATAAAATTAGTATCTAATTTGTGATTGTTGTTAGTATCTATAAATCCAAAAAAAATGAAGTCTCCTTGGGGTAAATTTTCAAATGTTAATTTAATGTTGGTAGTTTCTTTATTTATTTCTTGTGTGTGCTTTAATTGGGAATTGTCTTTTTTATATGATTTATTAGAAAAATTTTTTTCATTGGAGATTACTAAATATAAAGTTCCTTCTGCTTTTTTATTTGCATTGGAAATATTAACTGTTGTGGTAAAAGCTAATAATAAATTTGCTTTGAAGATTAATAATAAAAGAAGTGTGAGTTTTTTTAACATTTGTTAGTCCTTTTTTATTTCTGTTAGGGTGGCAATATTTTTTAGGGTATCTTGGGCGGTTTTTAAGAGGGCTGAGGTGTTTTCTTCTGTTTTTATTGTGGGTTGGATTGAGTTAATTAAATTGTTTATATCAAATGGAGCTGTTTCTTTTTTTTGGGTTTGTGTGCTTTCTTTGTTTGCAGTAGTAATGATTTTTGGGGATGATGTTGTATTTTTTGTGGGGGAAATTTCTATTATTTGGTTAATGCTTTGGAGTTCTGTATGCCACAAAAGTTTTAAAAAAAGAATTTCTGCGGTGATTTTTTGGTTGTTTGCCTCTTTGATTTCTTTGATACCTTGGAGTAAAATTTGCCACAAAATAAATAAATGGGGGGTGATGATTTTATTACTGAGTGAGTTACAAAAATTTAGTTCTTCTTCTGTTAAATCTTTTGATAAAACTTCTTTGATTTCTTGAAACATTATTAAATTGTGGAGTGACTCTAGCATATTTTGTGCTATGTCTTCTAAGTCTAATCCGTTATTGAAAGCTTCTTGATAGAGGTTGAAAGTTTCTTGTTTTTTGAGGGTTATTATGTTTTCTAAAAGTTTGTAGCCTAAATTTTTATTTTTATAGCCTAACATTTCTGTTATTTTGTTTTCTGTGATGTTTTTATCTGTAAAAACGATTGCTTGATCTAGTAAGCTTAAACTGTCTCTTACTGATCCTGTTGCTGCTTTTGCTAATAAATTTAGTGCTTTTTCTTCTGCTTCAATTTCTTCTTTTTGGCAAATATTTTTTAAATGATTACTTAGTTCTTGTTCTTGTACTCTTTTTAAATCGAATCTTTGGCATCTTGATAAAATAGTAATTGGGACTTTTTTAATTTCTGTGGTTGCAAAAATAAATTTAACATGTTCTGGTGGTTCTTCTAGTGTTTTTAAGAGGGCATTAAAAGCATTTTTAGAAAGCATGTGGACTTCGTCTATTATATAAATTTTGTATCGTGCAGAAACTGGTTTATATTTAATTGTGTCTATGATTTCTCTCATATCATCTACACCTGTTTTACTTGCTGCATCTATTTCTATTACATCCATGTTGTTATCTTTTTTGATGGAAGTGCAATTAATACAAATTCCGCAGGGGGTTATGGTTTCTTGCTGTGTGCCGTTTTCTCCTATGCAGTTGAGTGACCTTGCTATTATTCTTGCAGTTGTGGTTTTGCCTACTCCCCTTACTCCTGTTAAAATAAAAGCATGGGCGATTTTTTTAAGTTCAAAAGAGTTTTTTAAAGTTGTTACTAATACTTCTTGCCCTATAAGTTCGCTTAAGAGGTTTGGGCGGTATTTACGAGCTAGGACTTGATATGAATGTTCTTTGGAGTTTGGCATTTGGTATTTTTTTAATAAATAATTACTGGTAATTATGTTTTTTAAGGTTTTTAGAATTTAGTGTAAATGTGACCCACATAAATTAAATAGTGCTGCTGGATTTCTCCCCTGACACGGTTGATTAACAACATGCCCACATTTACTTTTTTAGTATAGCATAAATAAAAAATAAATGAATAGTTTTTAATTAATAGTGGTAAATTATTTTTGATTTTGGTAATAGTTTTCTGCTAGGGTTAAGTCTTCTTGAGTATCTATGCTTAATGGAATTTCGTTTACTTCTGAAAATGAAATTGTGAGATCGTTTTCTAGTGCTCTTAGTTGTTCTAGTTTTTCATGTTTTTCTAAGTTAGATTCTTTTAAGGAAACAAATTCTGCGAGGGAGTTTCTTGTGTAGGCATAAATTCCTATGTGGTGGTAAATGTTAGATGTATCTTGTGGATTATTGGGATTAAATGGGGAGTTTCCTCTTGTAAAGTAAAGTGCCTTTTTGATTTTTGTAACTGAATTTTCTGCAATTACTGCCTTTACAATATTTGAGTTTAGTTTATCTTTTGTATCTGTAATTTTTGTGCCAACTGTTGCTATATCTGTGTTGGAATCTAGTAAAGTTTGGTAGCAAGTTAGAATTGTTTTTTTATCTATGTTTGGAAGATCTCCTTGGAGGTTGATTATATGGGTAAATTCTTGTTTGGTATCATACTTAATTAATGCTTCGTGGATTCTGTCGGTTCCCGAGGGATGGTCTTCTTTTGTTAAAATCGCTGTGCCACCATTTTTTTCTATAAGGCTTTTAATTTCTATATTGCCACATGCTACTATTATATTTTTAATACCTGTTTTGAGTGCCTGTTCGTATACTCTTAAAATGAGTTCTTTACCATGGATTTTTAAAAGTGGTTTATTGGGTAATCTTGTTGCTTTTAGGCGGCTTGGAATTATTATAATTGGATTTGGGGTTGGATTTGGCATTTTTTTATAACCATTTTTAGAAGTTTGGGATGATTTGTGAAAAAATAATTTTGCTTTATTATATATTTTGATTTAATATACTTTTAAATATTAGAATAATTTGTATAAAAAAACAAGTAAATAAAGGATGGAATTTTGAAAATGTTAAAACTGTTTTATTCTCCAACTACTGCTGGAATTAAGGTAATGATTTTGTTAGAAGAAATAGGGCAAGAGTATTTAGCTGCTCCTGTAAATGTGATGAAAGGGGTTAATAAGTATAAAACTTATTTGAATCTTGTGCCAACGGGTAAAATTCCTGCTGTGATGGATGATGACAAAATTTTTATGGAATCTTCAAATATATTATTACATTTAGCTACTAAATATGGAAAGCTTTGGGATGTGAATTATATTAATGAAATTTTTACTTGGTTGTTTTTTGAAACATCTGAGGTAAGTGCTAGATTTTTGAATCATTATAGAAATAAAGTTAATTTTCCTGAGCATGAAAAGTTATTGATTAAAAATTTGGAAGATATAGAAGTTTCTTTAGGAGTTTTAAACAAGCAATTAGAGGGTAAAGAATATATTGCAACTAAGTATAGTATTGTGGATGTTGCTTGTTTTCCTTGGATTAATTTTTATGTGGAAAATAAAACGATTGATATTAAAAAATTTAATAATCTTGAAAAATGGTATAATTTAATGCTTACAAAAAATAGTGTAATTAAAGTTTTAAGTTTAGCTAAAGCTTTTGATTGGGATAGTTTTTTAAGTGAAGAAGAATTAAAAAAGATGATTTTACAATAGATAGTTTTTAATTAAACTTGAAAAAAAGAGGGAATAACTAATTTAAAAGTATATTCCCTTTTTTGTTGTTCTCTTTTTTTTACAAGGGGGGTTTTTTGCAAGTGATTTTGCCCCAGTTGTCGTTGATTTTTCTGTAAATGCTTCCATCATTGTAAGTTTTTGTTTTTTGGTTAAATGTTCCTGCTTGAATACCTGTTAAGAGTTCTATTCCTTCTTCTATGGTTGAGATCGCATAGATGTGAAACATGTTATTTTCTATTGCATCTAAGACTTCTTGTTTTAGCATTAAATCTTTTTGATTTGATTTTGGAATTAAAACTGAATGTTCGCCTGTTAATCCTCTTTTTTGGCAAATATCAAAATAGCCTTCTATTTTATGATTTACCCCTCCGATTGCTTGGATTTTACCTTGTTGGTCTACGGAACCTGTTACTGCAAAAGCTTGGTTTATTGGGGTTTCTGATAGGGCTGAAAGTAGGCAGTATAGTTCTGTGGAAGAAGCACTGTCGCCGTCTATCATCCCATAGGATTGTTCAAAACTTATGCTAGCGGAAAAACTTAATGGGTTGTGTTTAGGGAAAATTGTGTGGATGAAAGAAGATAAAATTAAAACACCTTTTGAATGGATTGCACCTGATAAATTTACGGTTTTTTCTATATCAATTACATCTCCTTTCCCTGAATAGACTGTGCATGCTATTCTTTGGGGTTGACCAAAATAATGGTTGTTGATTGTCATTACTGAGAGTCCGTTAATTTGTCCGATTTTTTTACCAGTGGTTTCTATATTGATGATTTTATTTTGGATTTGTTTTTGCATGTAGCTGTGGTATTTTGAAGATCTAAATATTTGTTCTTTATATGCTTTGTTGATTTCATCTTTTGAAATGTATGTTTTATTAGAGTTTGTTGCAAAATAATTTGCTTCTATTAAAAGATTGATAAGGCTTGAAATTTCCATGGAAAGATATTCTTGGCTTTCTGTTAATTTTGCTCCTAATTCTACAAAATAAGCTAATCCTTTGCTATCTAAATGTTTTAAATTGTGATTTTTTACAATTGAAGATGCGAGTGATGTATAAAGTTTAACATTTTCATCGCTATATTCTACCTCGTGGTTGAAGTCTGCTATGATTTTAAAAAGATCTTTGAATTCGTTATCATAGTTTGATAAACCGTAATATAGTTCTGGTTCACCGATTAAAATAATTTTAATATTTAAAGGAATGGGTTCTGGATCTATTGTTGATACTGAATAACCATAAAAATTATCATGGTTTAGGATTTGGATTTTTTTAGTTTTTAAGGCATTTTTTAAATGTTCCCATAAATATGGGACTTCTAACACTTTACGGATATCCATAAGAAGATATCCTCCGTTTGCTTGGTGGAGTGCTCCTTGTTTGATTAGGGTGAAATTTGTTGAAAAACTTCCAAATTCGCTGTTATATTCTACCTTACCAAAAAGATTATTATAATTTATTGTATCTAAGGATATTACT
>JBIIMR010000022.1:0-10560 GCA_044337895.1 Alphaproteobacteria bacterium | reverse complement strand
CAAAATTGCAGAAACCGATAGTAAAACATGAATTAATATAATATACATAAAATTATAACACCTTTAAAAAATTATCATTTATTTAATAAAAAAATATAGTAATATCATAATACTATATGATAAAAAAATCAAACAAGTTAATTAAAAAATATTAAACAATTATTTCATAAGGATTTTTACAGTTATGTTAAACAAAAAAGGATTTAGCATTATATTATCAGCACCATCGGGGGTAGGAAAAACAACTTTAGTTAAGGAATTAAAAAAATTACAACCAAATTTAGTTTTTTCTGTTTCAGCTACCACAAGAGAAAAAAGGAAAACCGAAGTTGATGGAATAGATTATTATTTTAAAACCAAAGAAGAGTTTCAATTTTTAATTAAAAACAATGAACTTTTAGAGTTTACAGAAAAATATAATAATTATTATGGCACCCTAAAATCCACCGTAGAACAAGCAGAGTTATCAGGTAAGATTATCCTTTTTGATGTAGAGTATTTAGGAGCGATGAATCTAAAATCAAAACTTAAAAATAGTATTACAATTTTCATTTTACCCCCATCAATCAACGAGCTAAAAAATAGACTCACATCAAGATTAACAGAAAGCAAATCGAGTTTAAATTTAAGGTTATCCAAAGCAAAAGAGGATTGTCAAACCGCCTTAGAATACGATTATGTTATTTTAAATAATGATTTTCAAACCGCACTCACAGATTTTAATTCAATTATAACAAGCAATACATTAAAAAATAATAGCTACCTAAATTTAAAAGATTTTTTAAAAAACCTTTAGCACTTACAAAATCAACATTATTTTACATAATTTACAATGTATTAGCTATTTTAATAAATTCTTCTAAACTAACTTCTTGGGGTCTTTTATTTTCATCAATATTAAGACTTTCAAGATTTACATTTAAAATTTTTTTAATAGATTGCTTAATCATTTTTCTTCGCATAGAGAAAGCTACATTTGTTACTTTTTCTAATTTTGTAAGTAACACATCATCGATAAAAGAATTTTTTTTAGGAGTTAATTTAATCACCGAAGAAAAAACTTTAGGGGTAGGCAAAAACGACTGCGGGCTAACATCAAACAATATTTCCACATTAGCATAAATAGAAGTAAAAATAGAAAGCCTACCATAATTTGTAGTATTAACTTTTGCAACGATTCTTTCTGCAACTTCTTTTTGAAACATTAATACAAAGTAATCAAAATGATTTATAATTTTTAACCACTTAATTAACATTAGAGTTCCAACATTATAAGGCAAATTAGCAACAATAACCCTAGGAGATTTTATGTTCTTAATTTCATCAAAACAAAGAGCATCCATATTGTAAAAAGTAAACTTATCACTAAAATTTTCTTTTATTTCTTCCATAAATATTTTAACCCTATCATCAAAGTCAATTGCGGTTAAAGATAAACATTTAGGGAGTAATTTTTTAGTTAAATTTCCACTTCCACTACCAATTTCCAATACATTTTTATAGGCAATTTCATCACAATTATTTATTATTTTATCAATAATACTTTCATCTATTAAAAAATGTTGCCCTAGGGATTTTTTAGTTTTAAAATTTTGATTATATTGCATTATTTATATAATTCCCTCAGTTAGTATTTTAGCCATAATAATCGCATTTACTAAACTAGATTCTTTAGCATTTTGAAAATCATTCGCTTTATCAAAAGCAGTTCCATGGTCAACAGAAGCTCTAATAATAGGCAATCCAATAGTTACATTCACACCATTATCCATAAATAGAGATTTAAAACCACTTAAAAATGAGTCATGATAAAAAGACAGTATAGAATCATACTTTTTTTCTTTATATAAATAAAAAATAGAATCATTAGGGTAGGGTAAAGAGATATCAACCCCTGCATGTATTAATTTTAATCTTGCATTATTAATAATATTAATTTCCTCGCATCCAATTAATCCATTTTCACCAGCATGGGGATTTAAACTTCCAAGAAGTATTTTAGGATTTTTTTTATATTTGTTTAAAAAAGAATTTAATAATAAAGCTTTTTCAATAATTAAATTTTCATTTATAGATTCACACACTTTACTAAGAGGAATATGTGATGTAATAAGCATTCCCCTTGTATTATTAAAAGGACACATAAACATCATTCCATATTTATTAACCTCAAATTCATTAGCTAAATATTCAGTATGCCCTAAAAAGTTATTAATAGATAAAGCAACTAAACTTTTATCTAATGGATTTGTAACAATACCAGATATTTTATTTAGTTTAGTTAATAAGATTGCACTATCTAAACTATTGATAGCAAATATCGCATTATCTTTATTCTTTTTACCCAGTTCAAAATTTAGATTATTTGTTATATGCAAAACAGTTAAAGATAAATGAAAATCATCTTCTAATTCTTCAATATTATCAATTTTTTTTATTTTAATATTTAGCTTAAAATTTTGCACAATTTTTTCTACATAATTCGCATCGCTAATTAAAAAAAATTTATTTTTTGTATATCTTAGTTTTAAATAAGCTTTTAAAGTTATTACATTAGATACACTTCCCATGTCTCCACTTGTTAGTGCTATAAATTTTTTTGATTTTTCCATAGCACTAATATTCAGAAATAATGTTAATAGAAGCCTTAGAGTATGTATCCCTTAAAAAATCTTCCACCACGGATTCTGATTTTTCATTAAAAATTTTATCCTCTAACATATTTTTAATCTGAGCAACTTCATTGGGATTAGCAACATTAATATTAATAAAAGGTCTAATATCCCTAAGAATAATAATTTGGAATCCGTTATTTTTAAAAATAGGGGTTGTAAAATCATTTTTACCCATATTAGATAGTTGTGCTAAAATTTCATTTGGTAATAAGTTTTGAGATATCCAGCCAATTTCACCATTTTTATTTTTATTCATAGAATCAGAATAAAGCATAATTAATTTGTTAACATCAGCCCCTTTTTTTAATTTTTCATAAACAGATTTAATAATATCATAAGCATCATCCTGAGTTTTATTACTAAAAGATACAAATATTTCAGAAAGTAAAAATTCAACTGTTCCATTAAAGTCTATTATTCTTTTCATTTCTTGTTCTATTTCTAGCGCAGAAACCTTTACCCTAGAGCTAACAAGTCCTTGCATAAATTTTTGAATAGTTATTTGTTGAGACACATACTCAATAACATCTAAAGATTTTATTTTTTTATTATTTGTAAAGTAACCTTCTTTTAGTTTTGCATTTTTTTCTAATAACCTTAACCTAGCTATTGCCTCATTATTAGATGTAGTGATATTGTATTTAGCAGCATTTTCTAATATTAATATTTCCTCAATATATTTATCCATTATTATTTTTTTTACATCTTTTTTATCAACATTATTGATAAAAGCAACAACCTCAACCCTTTTGTTAATATCATCAATAAAAATTTGATTACCATTAACAATAGCGATAGGGTTAAAATTTTTTACTATTTTTTTTTCAGCAGCATGAGTGTTTTCTAACATTAAAAAAACACAAAACAAAATTTTTATTATATTTTTATAATTTAATTTCAACAAAAAAATCCTTTACTTTGTAAATTATCTAAATCCTATAGTATCAAATACCACATTTTTATAATATAAAACATAAGATTTTATTTATCAAATATAAATTATTTCTTTTACAACCTCTTTAATTTTAGCTTAATGCTAAAAGAGTTATCAGGAATTTTTTTATTATTAAAATAATAGAAACTAGAAGATAAAGATGTATAAATATTAACACATTCATTTTGAAAAACCAAAGATAAATCAGATTTATACATTCCTTTATTGGCATCGTTTTTAAGCTCTATATCGGAACTATATTGTATATAAATATTTTTGTTCAATTTAAAATTAACAAATGGAGTTAAAATAGAATATTCATCGTTTTCATTATAATTTGTAGAGTTTAAATTTAAATCATGTTTTAATCCTATATTAAATGGATTAACAGAAAAATTTATTATAAACACATTATTGTTAATTTTAAAGTGTTCAGCAGATAGCTCTAAGGATTCATCTATAGTAATATTTTGTATAATTTTTATTCTTGTATTAAATAAATATATATCATTTATAGCATAATCGGATTTTTCATTTTTTAATCCCGTAGATTTTATTAAATTAGATGTTATAAATAGATTATTTGTAATATTAAAGTCCATACTTAATCCAAAATTAAAAAAGTTACCATTTTTATAAACATTTAGATTCCCATCTCTATTCAAAGAGAATATAGAATCAAATGAATTATAAAAAACATCATTTGTATTGGTATCATTTATTAACTCTAAATTTTGCTCTATAATTTTTTGGCTATAGGTAATTTGAGTAATTGGTTTAACCACAATATTATTTACTTCATTAATATTGATTATAAATGGTAAATCATATGTTATAGAACCCCCAACTCCAAGATATTGTGATGTAGAGTAATTTTTGTTATCATGAAAAAACATAGCACTTTGTAAATTGATATCTGTTTTTATATTTCCAAATAATTCATCTGAAAAAAAATACGAATAATCTAACTGATTTACAACCCTTGTCATCATATTTTTTTCTATACTATTATTGTTTTCTAAATTTTCATCCATATTATTTAATATTCTAGCATCTAAAGAAAAATTGAGTAATCCAATTTTTTGATTGATATATTTATAATTTACAAACGGAGATGCATATTCATATTTTGGTGTTCCTTTAGAATCTAATAAATAATTAAAATCTCCTCCTACGGTTATATAATTTTTTTCATTTAAGAATCCCTCTACAACAAAATTGTTATACATAAATTTTTCTTCGGAATTTTTGCTATTTATATCATATTTATAAATAGTATCCACATCTTTAAAGTTTTCTAAATTAAATTTAATTCTAAAAATATTGCTTAAATCCACTTCACCAGAACCAAACACAAACCATTTATTAGTTTTTTTATCCTTTTGCAAGTTATCTATTTCCCTATAGCTAGCAATACCAGTATATAAATCTAATTTTGTATTAATAAACGAAGCTTGATATTTAAAAGATCCCATAGATTTTTGAGAATCATTTACAACTATATCAGGAATTATATATAAATTTTGATAATCACTAATGGGTATATAAAAAGGAGTAGAAAGAATATATCCAAGAGAATCTTTTTTAAATTCAGGATCTAAAAATCCCATTACTTTATTATTAGAAACATTTTGAATAATAACAGGCATCCAAAAAATAGGAATATCTTTTACAGTTACAACAGAGTTATACATTGTTAAAATTTGTGTTTTTTCGTTATAGGTAGCTTTTTTAGCTTTTGTGCTAACAAAAGGTCTGCTATGGTAATTTATTTTACAAAGTGTAAAGCAAGAGTTGATTAGATTTGTAGTGTTATCTTTATTAGTTAATTTGTCCGCATAAAGATAATTATTTTCAATTAACATACTAACATTGTTAATTACAATTTTCCCCATATCCTCACTTAATTCTAAACTATCTGCATAAACATCATTCTTATTTTTATCTTTATAGTAAATATTACCTTCTGCAAAAACAAGATTATTTTTTTTATTTATCAATAGTTTATCTGCAGTTATGATATCCCCATCATGTGTAATTACTACATTCCCCTTAGCAATAATAACATCATTTTTAGAATCATACTCAACGGTATCAGCTTTAAAATTAAATTCTTTTGCATCGGTATTTAAGTATATAGAAGATTTTTTGTTGATTTCTTCGCCAAAGACATTATACACATAAAAAAACAACACAAATATATAACATATAATTTTTTTCATTTATATTCTTTGCTTTTTACATACCTTCTTTAAATAATAACAGATTAATACCAACAAATAATATAATTATTTTACCACCAATCGCTGCTAAATAAATAGGAATTAAATCACTAATTGCAAAAGCAATTAACATATTATCTATAAAATAAACTAAAAATCCTATCATTATTCCCAAAACTCCAATGTATACATTTGCTTTTTTTCTTACTTCATTTATTGCAAATCTTATTCCAATCAAGCACATACCAACCATAAGAATAAATGATGATAAAGTATTGTAAAAATGCAAATAATATTCATTAGTATTTAATCCTATTTTTTCTGCTTTTTTAATAAATGGAATTATTTGCCAAAGATAAAGCTGTTTAGGTTGAGTAAAAACATTAAATATATTGAATGTTTTCCCTATTGTTTCAATTTTTAAACTAGAAACGGATTTAGGAAATATATCCTTAATATTTTTTATAATAGGGTCATTTAAGTTAACAAAATTTTCTTCAATACTCCCAGTTTTAGAATCTATTCTTTCTATAAATTGTTCATTTTCATCTATAACAAATATACTTATATCAGTTATAATTATATTTTTAGGATTTTTTTTATTTATTTGAGATATTTGCATTATTAGATTATTTTTATTTTTATCTTTTGCAATTATCCAAAAATTATTATTTTGAATTTGAGTAGATGCTTTTAAATCTAAGTTTTTTTCTAAATTTTTTGCAGTTTTTTCAGAAAAAACCCCCAGATTATAAATCAAAAAAGAAGAAATAAGTCCAATCAAAAGTGATATCATCCAAAAAGGAGTAATAATATTCCACAAAGATAATCCATTGCTTTTAATAACATTAATTTCATTATTAGAAACAAATTTTCTCGTAGTTAACATTGCACTAAATAAAACAATAAAAGAAACAACATCATTTATAAAAGAGGGTATTTTTAGAACAGACAAAAATATTATTTTCAGGAATGTTTCATCTTCTTTATCAAATTTTTTTATTCCATCTATTAAATCAACACAAAGCAACAAGAAAGATAATCCAAGTGTAATAAAAACAAAAACATTTAAAAAGTTTTTAGCAAAATATAAGAACAATTTAGTAGGCAGTTTAAACAATTAATTTTAATTCCACTTATATAACATTTTTCACAATCATAGCAATATCAACATACTTATACAACATACTTATATTACATCAATTTATTTTTATTTAATATTAGATTTTTATCTAAGATTTCTTTTATCTTGATTAACATATTTCTATTTAATGGATAATATTGTTTTAGATACTTTTTATTTAGCATTCCAATACCATGTTCGGCAGAAAAAGTTCCATCAAGCTCCATTATAATTTTTACTAATATTTGTTTTAATTCATCTTGCTTTTCTTTTAAATTATTTTTATTACCAACATCTATAATATTTATATGTAAATTTCCATCCCCAAGATGTCCAAATATAACACTAATAAGTTTTTTATTAAATTTTTTAATTGCTACATTAATCTTTTCCAAGGCATCAAATATTTTAGATATAGAAACAGAGAAATCATTTTTTAAATTAAATCCTATTTTTTTTTGAGCCTCAGGTATTGCATTTCTAATTTCCCAAATTTTATCATTATTATAAATTTGAAAAAACATAATATTGTTATTTTTTTCCATTTTTTCTAACATTAAATAAATACTATCTTTAACTATTTGCAAACAGTTTTTTAAATTGCTTTTAAACTGAATTAAAACATTGTATTTTGCAATTTTATTTATTTTTATTTTTATATTTGTTATATCTTTTACTATCTTTATACTTTCATCATTCATAAGTTCAAAAGCTTGAATATAATCAAAAAAATTATAGTTAACTATTTTTAATATTTTTTGTATGATATTAGTTTTATTAACACCAATCATCACATTAAATGAATATTTTTTTATATAAGATAGTTTTAAAGATGCTTTTGTTACAATTCCTAAAGTGCCTTCACTTCCAATTCCAATATTTTTAATATCCATGCCGATATTTCTTTTTCTTAAAGAGGTTAAGTCATGTAAAATTTCCCCACTACCACTAACCATTTCAATCCCAAGAACAAGATCCCGTGTAGTTCCATATTTAATAGCATTTATACCACCAGCATTTGTTGCAATATTTCCCCCAATAGAGCATTCTTTATAAGATGGTAAATAAAGAGGAAATTCTAATTTATATTTTTTAAGATACGAGTTTAATTTATTAATACTGATTCCTGCCTCTAAAGTAACAGACTTATTTAAGATATCAACTTCTATAATTTTATCCATCATAGATAAATTCAATATTACATCCAACTCATTTGCTAAAGAACCACCCACAAGCCCAGTATTACCGCCTTGTGGAACTATATTAATTAAAAATATATTTGCTTGTTTTAATATATAAGAAACTTCTTCCGTATTTTTAGGTAAAACAACATATTTCGCTTTACTAATAAAATTACCTCTTTTTTCTAATAGATATTTTTCTATATCTACATTTTTTATAGTAATATTTTTTAATTTTAAATCATTGATAAAATTTTCTAAATTTTTAATCATATATTTTATTTACTCGCCCTTAATAATCTGTCATTTATTGCAATACCAAGCCCTTGATTTGGAACTTTCATTACTGCAATATTTTTAATTTTTTCATTATCAAATTCCCAAAGTAACTTAAATAAATTTGCCGCCGCCTCTAGTAAATCACCTTTTTCAGATAAATTTTTTATTATAATTTTTGTGTTGTTTGTTGTAGAAATAACAGTCCCAAAGGCAAGTAATCCATCTTCATAATTTTCTACATTAGAGGCATTAATACGAATCTTAGCATTAGGACTATAATGCTTATCAAGCATACCAGCAGATGCAACTCCACTTTTTTTATTAGAAATTTTAACTTTTAAATTATAATTCAACAATTTATCCGTATCAAAAGCCCCATACCTTAATATTTCTATTTCATTATTTTTCACAAATAAAATTGTAGATTCTATTCCACTTTCACATTTTCCACCATCTAATATATAAAAGTCTTTATCCTTTAGTGATGCACTAACATGTTTAGCATAGATAGGACTCAACCCATTACTTTTATTTGCACTAGGAGCAGCAATAGGAACTCCGCACATAGATATAAATTCTTTTGTAATATCTTTTTTAGGAATTCTAACTGCCTGCAAATTAGATCCATTACTGCAAAGCAAAGAAATATTACAATTAATTTTTTTTTCTACAACTAAAGTTATAGATTCTTTTTCCATCACTTTAAGCATTTCATACTCCAAATCATTTATTACATAATTATTAAGTATTTCATCTATTTTATCATAATGAACAATTAAAGGATTAAAACTAGGGCGATTTTTATATTGAAAGATTTTGCCAACAGCAATTGAATTTGTTGCATCACAACCAAGCCCATAAACTGTTTCAGTAGGTATTGCAACTAAATCCCCACCTTTTATTTTTTCACTTAAAAAAAACATATTTTTTTTAGAGTAGGGGAGAATTGTTGGCATAATAAATTAATTACCTCCCTTAGCTATCAAAGAAGGTGCAATATGAGGTCTAACACCATAAATAAAATCGCTATCAATTAAAAATTCACCCAAAGAACCCAATAAAATAGCATGCCCTGCTGCAATATCCCAGTCACAAGCTTTATTTTTTTTTCTTAAATAAATATCAAAAGTTCCATCTGCAACTAATCCAAACTTAATTGCACTATGCAAATATTCTTCGTTTTTAATATTCCATTTTTCTTTTTCTTCTCTTGAAATTTTTTGTAAAGGTCCACAAAGAGCAGTTCTTCCAACTTCTTGATTGTATTTTTTTGCAGTAATTTTTTCTATATTTTTTCCATTAATTTCTTTAAATGAACCAATTTTTTCGCCTCCCATCCACAAAATTTTATTATTTTGATAGTCAGGAGCATAAATAAAGCCAACCTCAGGAATATTATTTTTTATATATGCAAGATTAATACAAAAAGTATCTTCACCATTAATAAAACTATTTGTTCCATCCAAAGGATCCATTAAAAAAAAATGATTAAAAGCTTTCTCAACAACCATTCCATCTTCCACTAATTCTTCAGATACCATAGGAATAGATTCTTCACCATTAAACAACTTATTTAATTCTTCCATAATTATTTTTTGAGATAAAAGATCTGCATTTGTCACTAAAGTTCCATCCTTTTTTTTAGATATTTTTAGTTTATTTTTTTTTGCATCTAAAATATTTTCACCGGCAATTTTTAGAATTTCTCCTATTTTTAACATTGTGTTATAATCTATCATTATTAATTTTCCTATTTACTTAAAATTCAATATATTTTATATATTTTTTATCACACTTATAATTTTATATAAATAGATAACATTTTATTTATTTACATTTATGCTATTAAAACAAGGAATAAACATCGTGAAAATAGATTTTCAAAAATTAACAATAACAAGTAGCACTACCACATTATTCATTTTAAATAGTAGTAACTGGGAAAAAGAAATAGAAGAAATTAGTAGTTTTTTAAAATTAGATTCCTTAAAACAAGATTTAATCAACAATGATTTTTTCAACAAAAAGCAACTTACATTTTTATCTTATCAAACATACAGTAAATTAATTTTTATTTTAAAAACTTGTGATTCTAAAAAAGAAATTTTATCAGCAGGAGGACTTGCATCTTCTTTATTAAAAGATG
>JBIIMR010000021.1:0-10631 GCA_044337895.1 Alphaproteobacteria bacterium | reverse complement strand
TATAACCAAATAACAAATAATTATATTTTAAATATATCTTAAAAATAAAGAGTATACATAAATTTAACCATAGCATTAGTATAAGATTTTAACATATTTTCATACCCAACACTGAAGTTAATTTTATTTTTTTCATCAAATACATAACCTAACCCTAAGTTTGGATTAACATAAATACCAGAATTATCAACACTGTTATCCGTAACTATTAATGCAGAATTATCCATATTAAAGATTAAATTATTACTACCACCAAAATTCATTTGATACCCAAGTTTAGCACTTATTTGCCAAAAAAAACCTTCTTCTATTTCCTCTTTAGTAATCACAAAATCAACTCCGAAATTAGATACACCATATGCTTTATCTTCATAGGAATACCCTAAATCACTATTTTCCTTATATTGTTTCATATTTATATAGTTTAAATCTAAATAAAAATTTGTTTTATAGAGTATTGTTTCACCAGAAGTTTCTATCCCATATTCGCCATAGATATTAATATTTTGATAAGTATTATTACCAGAATATTCCATTCCACTTAAATCTTTTCTTACCGTATCAAATGAGTTACTCCCCAATAAAACATTAATTAATACATGCTCTGATTCTTTTATGAGTGCAAATAATCCAACCCCAACATAAATGGCATTATTATCCGATGTATAATTTTCTGCAGTTAAACCCCCTACACTAAAACCACCAAATAAAGTTGCAATCATACTATCATCATTAAATAGTGCATTATATCCTAAAGATAAAATAAATCCCTTATCTGTAGTTGCCGTATTCTGTTTTCCCAAATTATAACTCCCATCAACCCAAAAATTATTACCATTTAGATTATTTTTAACATTTTGCACAATTCCCAAAGAGTATTTTGATATATAGTTTATAAAATCTTCTTGATCAACAGGGTTATTAGACCCTAAAGCTTTATTTAATCCTTCTGCATTTTGTGTGCTATCTAAATATGTAATATATTTAGATAAATTATCAGAAACAACTCCATCTTCCATTTCTGTATCTATCATTTCTGCTAAGGATAAACTAAAATCATTTGCATCCCCTGATTCTTCTAAAACCTGACCATATGTTTTTGTTCTTTCACCTGTTATGATAAGTTCATTATTAACATAGCTATCATTATAAGTAACCCAATCAGTATCATTCATATAATTAATATTTAAAGGACTTATACTTTGACCAGATTTTACAACTTTATATTCGTATATTTCACCAACTTTAATTAAGTCCGATGTATTAGCTTTAATATTAATAAATCCAGAAACCACAAAACTATTGACCTCGAATAAAAAATTCTCCATATTATAAGAGTTTAATTCTAATTCAATATTTCCAGTTACATTCATAGCACCAGTTTTAAATTTAGAACCTCCTACAACATAAAGATTCCCATTAATATTAGAATCCTTAGAAACAGTAATTTCAGATTCATTAAGATACAAATCTTTCTGAATATCTAAATTTCCATTTACATTAATTAACGAATCGGTAAGATATAAATTTTTTTTAAACTGAAAAGTTCCAGGTAAAGAAACCTTTAATGTTGATTTTTGTAGGGTAAAATCATTATTTATAACAAAATCGCCTGCAGAAATCTTTATATCAGCAGATGTATTCTCACCCATGTAAAAATTATCTATTGCAATAGATTCAACTTCCATAAAAAGATTAGAATCATTATTTAAGTTGAATGTAGTGATATTAAAAGATTTATCTAAATATATATTAATGTTAGAGTTATTAGAATTCATGGTAGCACCAGTTCCCTCAAATCCAACACTATCAATTGTGAATTCCGCATTATCTATATTAAAATTTTTAGAAGTTTGTATTGCAGCACTTACACTAATTATACTAGATTTACCTGTAATATAAGTGTTACCTGATATTAATAATTTTTGGGGGTCGTTAGAATTAAGATACGTAGGATTAAATTCCAATATTCCATTATCTAGATATAGATTATTTATCTCTAAATCTGTATGAGAATTAATAGTATATAATTTACCATTAGAAATCTTAATAGTTGAATTACCGTCAGATAAAATCCTATCTGCAGTTGCATTTATGTTGGATATCAGGAAGGTAGAATTATCGTGCACACTTACCTCTATAAATTTGCTATCTATACAGCTAACAGTATCACATCCATAACCAATAGTCATATATGTATTATTAATGAGACTAAAAGAATACCCGGCCATTGCAACAGTAGAAGAAGAAGCCCTAAAATCATTAACAGAAAAAATAATATTAGAATAAGAATTTGAATCACCTGTTATATTATTTACATATATCTTGTTTCCTGACACTAAAGAAGGCTGAGATGGTTTAAAGGAAAATCTTAAATCCGAATTTGTAGCAATAATATCTCCGAAATAAAAATAATTCATAACAGTTGTTGATGAACCAATGGAAATATCTGTAGCATTGGTTTCTAAATTACCAAAATAGACTTTTTCACTATTCCCCTCAAGATAAATAGTAGATTCAACCCTATTTTCCATATCTTCAAAAAAAATCTTAATATTAACATCTTTATTTTTTTCACCACCTTCTAATTCAACATGCATCCAATATGTATGGTGAGTAGTAGTATTTTTCACAAACATATCTATATTAGCAGCCCCAAAAAACTTATAAAAAGTATCAAAACCATCAACAGTTGCATTCTTGTCAGTAAAATTTGTTCCATCCGCAATGTTTCCACCAGAATAATGATTAAATAAAGATGGATTCTCTTTATAAAAAAATGAATATTCATCCAAATATTCGCTATTATATTGATATGCATACAATATAATATTATTAGATAAAGAAAAGATAATAAGATAAATCAAAAATAAAAATTTTTTCAACAAAAATCACTCCCAAAACATATTATATTTATTTTTATGTACCTATATTTTATATCATAAATCACACAATTATGAAAAAAAGAAGAAAAAAATCAAGAATATGGCTCCGACAGTAGGACTCGAACCTACGACATAAGGATTAACAGTCCTCCGTTCTACCAACTGAACTATGTCGGAAAATAAAAAATTAAATTAATTAACAAGTATATAACACTTATTAACAAATTCAATCTTACTTCAAAAATAATAATAAAATCTTATTTTTTTGTCAATCTTAAAATTTTAAAAAATTTATTTTTTAAAAGATAATATAATATTAAATGGAGGTACGAATCGGATTTGAACCGATGTAGGCGGTTTTGCAGACCGCTGCGTAACCACTCCGCCATCGTACCTAAAAAGTTTAGAATTATTACAATCTTAAACAATCATATTAACAAAATACAAAATTATTTGCAATAAATCAAGTTATTTTATAATATAATAACAATTACTAAAATTAGCAATCTTTTAATGTTAGTTTTCAGTATATTTAAAAAGTATATAAAAATTTTGTAACCAAATTTATTTCTTATAATGTTAGAGTTAATAATACTATGTTAAATCCTTTATTTAAAAATTCTTTTCAAGATATATTAGTCAATAATATCTTAGTGTCAGGCATTAGAGATGATTCTATAATTAAACTTTTTGAAGAAATATCAAGGTCGGATTTTTTACCATATCATTTAAAAACATTAGGCTCATGCGATGGTGCAATTTTTTTTGAAGAAAATAAAGATAGTTTCATTATAGATATATCAACAATGGCACACATTTTAGATGTAGCAAAAATAAAAGAGAATCACAATTCATTAGTTATAAGTAACTCTTTAGGTTATAGCACAGCATTAGTAGCAAAACTTTCTGCATATACTACTTCCATTTTTAAAAATCAAGATTTCTTAGAAATTGCTAAAAATAAAATAGAAAAACTAGACATTTACAATGTAGATTATATTCTATCAAATACATCAATAAACACAAAAGAAGACTTTTACCATTCTATTATTTTAGAAGGTGCTTTTATAGATTTACCTAAACACATTGAAGATTTAATAATTGCAGACAAAAAAAATTATTTAGTAGGAGTTAAGCACATAGAAGGATTAAGCTATATTTGCAAAGTCACAAAAAACAAGCAAGGTAAATTAGTAGAAGAATATTTTAGTAATTTATATGCACCATTGTTATTTAATATTGATCAAAATGAAAAATTTATATTTTAAATTTATTCCTATTATAAAAATTTTTACCAAAAAGGTTATAACAAATGAAAATTAGTAAATTAAAACAAATGTTTAGCGATACAAAAAACATAAAGAAAAATAGCAAAATAGCAAGTTTTTTAGAAGATGAGATTACAGGTATTGTAAGAAAAGACGAATCTTTTACTAAAAATCATTATGCAAACAAATACAGCCATCAAAACAATCCTCAAAATATTCATCAAACAGACTATAACAACCATAAAAATCAACATTATATGCATGAAAATCAAAAATCATATAACAATTTTCCAAAAGAATCACAACAAAACACAAGTCAAAACCCACTTCCAAGAAACACAAATAATCCATCATATTTTAACCCAAATGATGATGAAATTTATAATTCAAGAAGTCTAAACACAAATAACCATAGCTTCAGCAATTCCCACAATAACAATTCCCACAATAACAATTCCCACAATAATTTTTCAAAAAGAAATTACACAGAACAACAAGATTTACTTTTAGAAGAAAATGCTTTTAGAATTTTAAAACCAATGATAGAAGGATGGTTAGAAGAAAATTTAGAATCACTAGCAGAAAAAATAATTCGTAAAGAATTAAAAAAATATTTAGAAACAGAAGAAGAAGATAAATACATTCGTGAAAAAAATTACCAATTTGATTTTCAAGAAATAGAAAATAATAAAAGCGAAGAAGATTATCTAAGGGATAAGTTTTTAAAAGAAACAAGAGAAAGAATCCGTTATAAATACGAAAAATAATAATAAATAATAAAAAATAAGGAACACATTTTTCAATGTCTAACAAAAAAGATACTGATTTTAATCATCAATTTATAGAAGAATTTTTAAATAATCAACTTAAAACAACAAATAAAAATCTATATCAACTAAATATAGATAAAAATAAACCTTATTTTTCCATAATGATGCCACCCCCAAATGTTACAGGAAATCTCCATTTAGGACATGCATTAGTTACCTCAATTCAAGATTGTTTAATTCGTTTTAAAAAAATGCAAGGCTACAATGTTCTTTGGCAAGCAGGAACAGATCATGCAGGAATTGCAACCCAAATGGTAGTAGAAAGAGAACTCTTAAAACAAGGAGTTAAAAAAGAAAGTATAGGCAAAGAAAAATTTTTACAAGAAGCAGTAAAATGGAAAGATACCTCAGGCAGTAACATTTTAAATCAACTAGATTTACTCGGTGCCGCATACACTCCAAATTATATTGCCTATACAATGGATGATAACCTATCAAATCAAGTTTTAGATGCTTTCATAACCCTATATAATAACAATTTAATTTATCAAGATTTAAAACTTGTAAATTGGGATTGTAAACTTCAAACTGCAATTTCAGATTTAGAAGTAAAACAAGAGGAAATTAATGGTAAAATGTATCACATAAATTACCAAGTAGCAGGGCAAAATAACTATATAGAAATAGCAACAACAAGACCCGAAACAATGTTTGGCGATGTTGCAATCGCAGTTAATCCAAAAGATGAAAGATTTAATCATTTAATTGGTAAGTTTGCAATCATTCCTATTTTAAATAAGCAAATACCAATCATAGGAGACGATTATGTTGACATTTCAAAAGGTAGTGGAGGATTAAAAGTAACTCCAGCACACGATTTTAATGATTTTAATTTAGGTAAAAAACATAATTTATCACCCATCAATATTTTAAATAAAGATGGAACTTTAAACAATTTGTGTCCAAAAAATTACATAGGATTATATAAAGATGATGCTCGTAAAACTATTATTGAGGAATTAAAGTCCATCAATGCTTTAGTAGATATAAAAGATTACAAAACAACCATTCCAAAAGGAGATAGAAGTCAAACAATAATAGAACCTATGTTATCTCCACAATGGTATGTTAATGTTAAAGAAATGGCAAAAAATGCAATTAATGTTGTTAAAGAAGAAAAAATAAAATTCCATCCAAAAATGTGGGAAAATCTTTATTTTGAATGGTTAAACAATGTAGAACCTTGGTGTATTTCTCGTCAACTATGGTGGGGGCACAAAATTCCTTTATGGTATAAAATAGATGATTCTAACCAAAAAGAATCACATTTAAACATAAAAGATACAAAATATTTTGCAGCTAAAAATTATCAAGAAGCACTTGCACAAGCACAAAAATATTATAATCAAGACAACATTCAAATATTACAAGTAGAGGATGTATTAGATACTTGGTTTTCTTCTTCCCTATGGTGTTTTTCTACTTTAAAATCTTCCCATTACAATCAATCAGAAGTTGCAAATTTTTACCCAACTTCTACCCTTGTTACAGCATTTGATATTATCTTTTTTTGGGTAGCAAGAATGATTATGATGTCTTTATATTTTACTAAAACTATTCCATTTAAAGATGTTTTTATCCACTCACTTATAAAAGATGAAAACGGTGAAAAAATGTCTAAATCAAAAGGTAATGTTATAGATCCATTAGATATTATAAAAAAATATGGCACAGATTCATTAAGATGGTTCTTACTTTCCCAAGCATCTTACAATAAAGATATTCGCATATCAGAAAAAAATTTAGAGTTATCCAGAAATTTTATTACAAAAATAATAAATTCATACAAATTTCTTACCTTACAAGGAGTTTCTATTTCAAAAATCAACATAGATAAACTAACAATTAATTTAGATTTCAATCATTTTATACTTTTTAAACTCAATGATTTAAAAAAATCAATAGAATCACATTATAATAATTACAGATTTAGTGATATTTGCAATTCAATATATCATTTTGTTTGGAATATTTTTTGTGATTGGTATTTAGAATTTATCAAACCATTCTTATATTCCCAAGAAAACAATCAAGATAAAAATGAAATCAAACAAGTAGCATCATTTGTTTTTCAAGAAATTTTAATCATCTTGCACCCATTAACTCCATACACAACAGATTTTATTTGGCAACAACACAATCAAGATAATCTTTACAATAATAACTTCATTATTAATAATTTGACTCTAAATAATAGCTATGAAAAAAATATTTCCAATTTAATTGAGTTAATTACTAAAATTAGAAACATCAAAGCAACTTTTAAAATAGAATCAAAATACGATTTAAAGTTATATTTTTTACAAGAAATGCCAAGCTTTGTTTTAGGAAAAGAATCAATTTTACAAAAATTAGTTAAGGTATCAAAAATAGAAACATTAGAAATTTTTCCAGATGATATTTTAAAAAATCAAATAGATGGTAATTTTTTTGGTTTATTTTTGGGCGATTATATAGATAAAGAAAAAGAAAAAATCAATCTCAACAAAGATAAACTTAAAATTGAAAAGGAAATTAATCTCATAGAAGATAAACTAAATAATCATAACTTTATAATAAAAGCAAAAGAATCTATTGTTTTGCAATATAAAGATAATCTCTCTAATCTAAAATTAGAATTATCTAAAATAATAGAGTTACTTAGAGTTTTAAATTAGATGTATCTTTTTTTGATACATCTTTTCTTAATTTTATAATAATACTTTTTGACAAAATAAATGATTATTATATAATAAACAATATGAATAAAAAAACAGATACAAAAATTTTATAAAAAGAGAGGTTAGCTTTATTTTGTCTTATACAAATTATAACCAATATTTAATGGAGTTTTTACCAATTATCATTTTAGGTGGTATAGCTACTATATTTATTTCCCTAGCTTTATTAACTTCTTATATTATTGTTAAGCAAAACCCAAATAAAGATAAATCTGCACCCTATGAATGTGGTATGATATCATTTCAAGATGCTAGAAAACCATTTGATATTAGATTTTATTTAGTAGCTATATTATTTGTAATGTTTGATATAGAAATAACACTTCTAATGCCTTGGGCAGTTAGTATTAAATCCGTAGGGCTATATGGTTATTTTTCTTTTATGTTATTTATTTTTATTTTAGCAGTAGGTTTTATTTATGAATGGAAGAAAGGTGTTTTAGAATGGAAATAAAAAATCATAATTTAGCAAATCAAGATAGCCTTATTCTTAATAATTTAGATTCTAAAAATAAAGGTTTTATAGTTTCAAATATAGAAACAATAATAAATCAAATCAGATCAAACTCATTATGGCCAATGACCTTTGGTTTGGCATGTTGTGCAATAGAAATGATGCATGCATATACCTCAAGATACGATTTAGATCGTTTTGGTTCAATGCCCCGTCCAAGTCCTCGCCAATCAGATGTTATTATTGTAGCAGGTACATTAACAAATAAAATGGCCTCAGCATACAGAAGAGTTTACGATCAAATGGCAGATCCTAAATATGTAATTTCCATGGGTTCATGTGCAAATAGCGGCGGTTATTACCATTATTCATATTCAGTTGTTAGAGGTTGTGATAAAATAACCCCAGTAGATATTTATGTCCCAGGGTGTCCACCAACTGCAGAAGCTTTATTATATGGATTGCTTCAGTTACAAAAAAAAATTCAACAACAGGGTGAGTTTTTTAGATAAATTTTATAGAATTTTCTAATTATTAAATAGAGGTATATTTTAATGTCAGTTTCTTATTATTCCCCCAATAAAGACACAAGTATTTTGTTAAATAATACTTTATCTCTTTTAACTAATACATTTGCAGAAGAAATATATTCATCTAGCATAATATTTGATGAATTAGAATTATATTGTAAAAAAGAATCTTTAATAAGATTAATTTCCTTTTTGAAAGATGATAAATCTTTATTATTCAAACAATTAATAGATATCACAGCAATAGATTATCCTGCAAATGAAGAAAGATTCACCGTCGTTTATGGTTTTTTAAGTATTTATTATAATCTTAGAATAAGAATTAAATGCAGCATTAAAGAATATGAATTTATAGATTCCATTACTTCAATATACACAAATGCAGGTTGGTTAGAAAGAGAAGTTTGGGATATGTATGGTATTTATTTTACAGGACACTCAGATTTAAGAAGGTTACTCACAGATTTTGGTTTTAAAGGTCATCCATTAAGAAAAGATTTCCCCCTTAGTGGTTTTGTTGAGGTTTTTTATAATAAAAATACTCAAAAAGTAGAATACAAAACAGTAGAGTTAGAGCAAGCATATAGGGATTTTTCTACAGAAAATCCATGGAGTGGCAATTTAGTTCAAGAAGCTTCTAATGTTTTAAATCAAACAAAGCAAGAAAATGAAACAGAAAAATAGTATTAAAATTTAAAAAATTAATATAGGATTTATTAAATCAAATGGTAGAACAAAGCAATCACAAAAATACAATTTTAAATTTTGGTCCACAACATCCGTCCTCCCACGGAGTTTTAAGATTAGTATTAGAATTAGACGGCGAAATCATAAAAAGAGCAGATCCACACATAGGGCAACTCCATAGGGGAACAGAAAAATTAATGGAGCATAAAACATATTTACAAAATATCCCATTTATGGACAGATTAGATTATGTTTCTCCTATCAATTATGAGCACACTTTTTGCTTAGCAGTTGAAAAATTGCTAGATGTAGATATTCCAATTAGAGCTAAATATATAAGAGTTTTATTAAATGAATTAAGCAGAGTATCAAAACACTTGTTTTCCATAGGTGCAATAGCAATGGATTCAGGTGCAATGACCCCAATGGTTTGGCTTTTTGAAGAAAGAGAAAAAATAATGGAGTTTTTTGAGGCAACCTCAGGTGCAAGATTGCACTTAAATTATATTCGTCCAGGTGGAGTGGTTAAAGATATCCCAGATGGATTGTTAGATAAAATAGCAACTTGGTTAATCAATTTTCCTAAAGTTTTACAAGATACAGAAGCACTAATCACAGAAAATAGAATCTTCAAACAAAGATTAGTAGATATTGGAATCATAACAAAAGATCAGGCACTTGATTTTGGTTTTTCAGGTCCAAACTTAAGAGCATCAGGAATCCCTTGGGACTTAAGAAAATCACAACCCTATGAAATCTACGAAGAATTAGATTTTGATATAGTAGTTGGAACAACAGGGGATAACTATGATAGATATTTAGTTAGAGTAAAAGAAATTTATGAAAGTTTAAAAATTATTAAACAATGTATAGATAAAATGCCCCAAGGTATAGTGTTATCAGAAAATAATAAAATAACCCAACCTAAAAGATTAAACATGAAAGAATCAATGGAGGAAATGATACATCACTTCAAATTATTTTCCCAAGGTTTTTCTACAAAAAAAGGTAATGTTTATGTTGCAACAGAAGTCCCAAGTGGTGAATTTGGTGTATATTTAGTTTCAGATGGTAGCCCTAAACCATATAAAGTTAAATTAAGATCTACAGGAATAGCACATTTACAAGCACTAGAACATATTATGATAGGATATCAATTAGCAGATTTACCAACAACACTTGGTAGTTTAGATGTAGTATTTGGTGAGGTAGACAGATGATTTTTTCATTTAATTCAGAAAATAAAAAAAAAGCAGA
>JBIIMR010000119.1:0-3121 GCA_044337895.1 Alphaproteobacteria bacterium | reverse complement strand
TTCAAAAAGTACCCATCAAGAAGAATCCGAAAATCACAATGAATCTATAGTTAATGAATTAAATGAGTATAAAGACAAATATATTCGCTTATTGGCAGAACTAGAGAATCATAGAAAAAGAGCAGAAAAAATTCAAAAAGAAACAGCAATTTATTCTGTTACAGATTTTGCTAAAAATTTATTACCAATTATTGATATTTTTTATAAAGCTATGTCCCATATAGATATAAATACTATTCAAGATAATAATTTTAAAAATTTTGCAGTTGGTATAGATATGACACACAAAGAATTTATTAAAGTATTAAATAAATTTAATATTAAAGAAATAGATACAAATACACCATTTAATCCAAATATCCATGATGCATTATACTTTAAACAAGATGCTAGCAAAGAAAACAATTTCATTTGTGAAGTTATTGAAATGGGTTACATGATAGAGCAAAGATTATTAAGACCTGCAAAGGTTGGTATAATAAAAAATAATTAACCTTGCATAAAAATAAAACAATACTACATTAATTATAAATAAGAATTATAAGTTTATAATTATTTTAAATTTTAAATACTTTAAAAGGAGAATAAAAATGTCAAAAATTATAGGAATAGATTTAGGAACAACCAATTCTTGCATAGCAATTATGGATGGTAAAGAATCAAAAGTTATAGAAAATTCAGAAGGAGCAAGAACAACACCATCAATGGTTGGTTTTACAAGCTCAGGAGAAATTTTAGTAGGTCAAGCAGCAAAAAGACAAGCGGTAACAAACCCGCAATCTACATTGTTTGCAGTTAAAAGATTAATAGGTAGAAAGTTTGATGATAAAGTTTTAGATAAAATGAAAGAACTTTCTCCATTTAAAATTATTAAAGGTAAAAACGATGATGCTTGGGTAGAAGTAAATGGCAAAGAATATAGCCCGCAAGAAGTTAGTGCTATGATATTAACAAAAATGAAAGAAACCGCAGAAAGTTGGTTGGGTGAAAAAGTAACCCAAGCAGTTATAACAGTTCCGGCATATTTTAACGATGCCCAAAGGCAAGCAACAAAAGATGCAGGAAAAATAGCAGGATTAGAAGTTTTAAGAATTATAAACGAACCAACTTCAGCAGCCTTAGCATACGGATTAGATAAAAAGAAAAAAGGAACAGTAGTTGTTTACGATTTAGGTGGTGGAACTTTCGATGTTTCTGTTTTAGAAATTGGTGTTTTAGATGGTGGTGAATCCGTATTTGAAGTTAAATCTACAAACGGAGATACATCCCTAGGTGGAGAAGATTTTGATAAAGTAATTATTGATTATTTAATTGATGAATTTAAAAAAGAAAATGGTATAGATCTTTCAAAAGATACATTAGCTTTACAAAGATTAAGAGAAGCAGGAGAAAAAGCAAAAATAGAACTTTCAAGTGCAATTCAAACAGATATTAGTTTACCTTTTATCACAGCAGATAGCACAGGACCAAAACATTTAAACATTAAATTAACTCGTTCAAAGTTTGAATCCCTAGTATCACATCTTATAGAAAAAACTATGGTTCCTTGTGATAAAGCTTTAAAAGATGCAGGTATTAGTAAAGATCAAATAGATGAAGTAATTTTAGTTGGTGGTATGACAAGAATGCCTAAAATTACAGAAAAAGTAAGAGAGTTTTTCAACAAAGATCCACACAAAGGAGTAAACCCAGATGAGGTGGTTGCAATTGGAGCAGCAGTTCAAGGTGGAGTTTTAAAAGGAGATGTTAAAGATGTTTTATTATTAGATGTTACTCCATTATCTTTAGGTATAGAAACCCTAGGTGGAGTATTTACTAAACTTATAGAAAGAAATACAACAATCCCTGTTAAAAAAAGCCAAGTATTTTCAACAGCAGAAGATAATCAAACGGCAGTTACAATAAGAGTATTCCAAGGTGAAAGACCTATGGCAGTAGATAACAAAATTCTAGGGCAATTTGATCTTTTAGGTATTCCACCATCTCCAAGGGGGATTCCTCAAATTGAAGTAACTTTTGATATTGATGCAAATGGCATAGTAAATGTTTCTGCTAAAGATAAAGCAACAGGAAAAGAACAACAAGTTAAAATCCAATCTTCATCAGGATTAAGCGAAGAAGAAATTCAAGAAATGATTAAAAAAGCAGAACAAAATGCCGAAGCAGATAAACAAAAAAAAGAGCTAATAGAAGCACAAAATCATGCAGATAATTTAATTCATTCAACTGAAAAATCACTTAAAGATTTAGAAGGAAGTAATATTCCAGAAGAATTAAAAACAGAAGTGAATACTGCAATTGATGAACTAAAAAAAGCTAAAGAATCCGCAGTTAAAGATGATATTGTTTCTAAAACAACATCTTTAATGGAGAAATCTATGAAGCTAGGTGAAATTTTATATAAACAAAATCAAGAAAAAGAAGCAGCAAAAGAAACTCAAGAAACAAACAACAAACAAGAAGATGTTGTTGATGCAGACTTTGAGGAAAAAAAATAATCTTAAAATATTAATTATTAATAAATTTAATATTTTATAAAACTAACAATATAAACCAACATTAATTTTTAGTGTTGGTTTATTATTTTATTAACTTTGTTATAGGATTTAATCAATGAGTAAAAATTTTTATGAGGTTTTAGGAGTTTCTAAAACAGCAACAGATGATGAAATAAAAAATGCTTATAGAAATTTAGCAATGAAGTATCATCCAGATAAAAATCAAGGAGATAAAGAATCTGAAAAAAAATTTAAAGAAATTAACGAAGCATACGAATATTTAAAAGATCCCCAAAAAAGAAATATGTATGATAGAGGTGGATATAACAAAAATGCAGGTTCTTCCCACCATGGAGGCTTTGATGGATTCGGAGAAGGTTTTAGCAATATTTTTGATGATATTTTTAGCGGTTTTGGAATGGGGGAAGATATATTTGGAAACAGAAGACAACCCCAACAAAAAACAAAAGGTTCCGATTTACTATATAACATGACCATTACCTTAGAAGAAGCTTTTAAAGGAGCTAAAAAAGACATAACAATTACAGCTTTATCAAAGTGTGATGATTGTAGTGGTAAAGGTGCAAAAGAAGATATAAAATATAAAAATTGCCATACTTGCC
>JBIIMR010000118.1:0-3133 GCA_044337895.1 Alphaproteobacteria bacterium | reverse complement strand
CAGCAGGAGCAAAAGTTCCTTTTTTAATCGTCCAAGCCCTAGTTTCTTTAGGTCCAGATGTAAAATAAGTTTGTAAACTTAACAAATTATAAGCTTCTTTAATTATTTTATTTAATCCAGTTTCTTCAAGCCCCATCGCATTTAAGTATTCTTTTTTTTCTTGTTCATCACTAATCATAGATATTTCTTGTTCTATTTGAGCAGTAATTAACACACAAGAGGCATTTTCTAATTTAGCCATTGCTTTAACTTTTTCAGAAAATCCATTACCATTTTTTAAATCTTCTTCATTTACATTACAAACATAAAGAACAGGTTTATCAGTCAACAGTTGCAATAATTTTACGGCCTTTTTTTCTTCTATTGTTTTAAAAGAAACACTTCTAGCAGGAAGTCCATCCCTTAGAGCTTCTAAAATCGGTTTAGCAACTTCTAACATTTCTTTAGAGATTTTATCATTACCTTTAGCTTTTTTTTCTAAGTTTGCCATTCTAATTTCTAAACTATTCAAATCAGCAATCATAAGTTCAGTATTTACAATTTCAGCATCACGAATAGGATCAACACTTCCCTCAACATGGATAATATCACTATTTTCAAAACATCTTAAAACATGGATAATTGCATCAACTTCCCTAATGTTTGCCAAGAACTGATTCCCAAGCCCTTCGCCTTTATTCGCATTTTTCACAAGCCCAGCAATATCAATAAATTCAAGCTTAGCAGGTAACACACTAACAGACTTATTTATTTTAGCTAAAGTATCAAGCCTTTCATCCACAACATTTACAATTCCCTTATTCGGTTCAATAGTGCAAAAAGGATAGTTTGCCGCTTGAGCTTTTTGAGTTGATGTTAATGCATTAAATAAGGTAGACTTTCCAACATTTGGCAACCCAACAATTCCACAATTCAAAGACATAACATTTATACTCCCATTTTTTTTAAATCATTACCAATTTTACTTACAAAAGATGTAAAATTTTTTTCCACTAAATCTTTAAGATTTTTATTTATTAATTCAAAAATAAAATTCATTACAGCTTTTTCATTTTCTAAAAAATCAGATAGAACAAATTTGTTAACCGAAGCTTTTTCAGGCCTGCCAATTCCTATTTTTATTCTATGAAAACCATTGCCACATTTTTTTATAATATCAAAAATTCCATTATGCCCACCGCTACCACTATCAATTTTGTATCTTATTTTTCCTAAATCAAGATCCATATCATCATAAAAAACAATTACATTTTCCAAAGAAATTTTATAAAAGTTAGTTATTTCCAATACCGCTTTCCCAGATAGATTCATCAAAGTTAATGGTTTCATTAGAATCACTTTTTCACCATTAAAATCAAAATCATAAAAAACAGAGTGGAATTTATTTTTAGCATTTGAGATTTTAAAAGATTCTAAAATAGAATCAATTACCATAAAACCAACATTGTGGCGATTATTTTTATATAAATCACCACAATTTCCAAGCCCAACTAATAAAATCATTGTTTATCAAAACTTTTCTAAAAAAATTATAAATTAATAGATTTTATTCTTTTTTATCTGTGGATGTTGTTTCAGATGTTTCTTTTGTTTCTTTTTCTTCTGTTACACTAGCAATAGATGCGAATGCAAATCCTTTTGGATAAAAAGTTTTAGAGTTTGCAGGTAGTTTAATATCTTCTATTTTTAATACAAAATCAGCACCAGCAGTTGCTAAATCTATTTCAAAATTTTTAGGAGCATCAGCAGGATTACATTGCACTTCAACATAATGCTGCACCACATTTAACACACCACCAAGTTTAATTCCCATAGATTTTTCTTGATTAATAAACACAAGAGGAATTTCCATTCTTGTTAGAGTATCTTTTGCTACCCTTAAAAAATCAACATGTATAGGTAAATCAGTTACAGGATGTATTTGCACATTTCTAATTAAAGCATCATTTTGCTTACCATCTATTTCAACTTTAAATATAGTAGAAAAAACAGATGATTTATGAAGTAGTGGAATAATATCATTTGGCTTAACCAAAATAGACATTGCTTCTTCTTTTCCACCGTATAAGCTTGCAGGAACCATTTTTTCCCTTCTAGCTAAACGAGAGGACCCCTTACCAACTCTTTCTCTTTTAGTTGCTAAAATTATTATATTCTCAGACATTTTTTTAACTCCTTATAATTTGTCAAGATTTTATCTTTTAAGAAATGATTCATTTTATAATTAAATACTATGTTTATAAAAAATTTTAGTAAATTAAATTTTTATCCATTCAAGATTACTTTAACCCATTCAAGATTACTTTAACCCATTCAAGATTACTTTAACCCATTCAAGATTACTTTAACCCATTCAAGATTACTTTAACCCATTCAAGATTACTTTAAGTAATAAAAATCAACTCCAAAAATTATTAACCAACCAAAACACAACATTATTTTAACCAATACAATACTTGTTTCTAAAATAAAAAATTATGTTTTTCTAAATATTCAAATTCTTCAATAAAATATTCAAATTCCTCAAAAGAACTTTTTTGTTTTGCCTCCAAGGGTGCAAAAACAAAAACATCCCATAATAATAACACATTTGCATAAAAAAAACTAGCAATAAAAAAGCCAAATTACAAAATAATTTAAAATCAATTTTTATTTTAAAAACAAATCAGATATAGAACCATCGCTATGGATTCTACTAATAGCTTCTGCCATTAATTCAGCTAGGGGAATAGTTTTTATTTTTTTAGAGTTAATAATTTTGTCATTAAAGTCTATAGAATCGGTACACATAAATTCTTTAACTGCAGATTTTTCTATATTATCAATCGCATTTAAAGAAAATACTCCATGGGATACATAAACATAAATATCTTTAGCACCCCTTTCTTTTAATGCTTCAGCAGATTTTGTAATAGTGTTACAACTATCAGCAATATCATCAATTAAAATGCAATTTTTACCTTTTACATCCCCAATAATATTTACAACTTCAGCAACCCCAGCAATTGGTCTTCTTTTATCCACAACAGCTAAATCTATATTAAGCCACTTAGCAACCGATCTTGCCCTAATAACCCCACCAATATCAGGGGAAACAATTAAGTAATTTTTTAAATCTTTAAATTTCTTTTTA
>JBIIMR010000117.1:0-3138 GCA_044337895.1 Alphaproteobacteria bacterium | reverse complement strand
GTTATCGCAGCAGTCGTCGTCGTCTTACCATGATCCACATGCCCTATAGTCCCAGTATTAGCATGCTCCTTCGCCCTATTATATCTATCCTTAGCCATCTCTTCCTCTCCTTTCCATTCTTCCTTTTTTTAACTTTAAAAAAAATCAAGTGTGTTCACAAACTAAACAAATCACAATTAATTAATATATTAACAAATTACCAATAATATGCAATAAAAAAATGCACAAAAAAACTTAACAATATAAACATTAATAAACTGGAGCGGGTGAAGAGAATCGAACTCTCACAGGAAGCTTGGAAGGCTACTGCTCTACCATTGAGCTACACCCGCTTATTAAACAAATTAAATGGTGGAGGAAATAAGATTCGAACTTATGTAGACATACGCCAGCTGATTTACAGTCAGCCCCCTTTAGCCACTCGGGCATTCCTCCTTAAAAAATCCAAATAAAAATCATATTTAACAATCTTATACACCAATCTTAAAAAAATTTCAAACACTAAATTTCAAAAAAATCTTTAAGAATACTAATTTATGATAAATATTTGATTATTTCATTGTATTAAGATTAATAATAATTGCAGAAAAAATAGAATCATACTAGAATTTAACATAAAATTTGAAATTTAATATTTTTAGAATCATTTCAATAAACACCAAGAAAAAAAGAAAAAACGATGAAAACCATTAAAAACAATAAAGCAAACAGCAATTCTTATATTCTTTATGGAAAGCATGCTATTTTTGCAGCTTTACAAAACAACAAAAGAATCATCATAAAATTAATTACAACTACAGAAAAAAAACAAGAACTTTTAGATTTTCTCTCAAAAAATAACCTTACAAAACTGTATCTCAACAAAATAGAAATAAAAAGCAATCAAGATATTAACAACCTTTTTAGCAACCAAGATTCGAAACTTCACTCTTCTTTTCCCAATCATCAAGGTTTTATATTAAAATGTTTACCATTAATACAACCTAGTTTAGAAGATTTTTTAAACACAATAAAAGAAAACACAAAATCTACAATAATAATTTTAGATCAAGCAACAGATCCAAACAATATAGGGGCAATAATAAGAACCGCTTTAGGATTCGGAGTAGATTGCATAATAAAGCCGCAAAATAACAGCCCCAATGAAACAAACTCCATGGTAAAAATGGCAAGTGGAAGTTTTGAAAAAATCCCATTAATTTCAGTTATTAACATCAAAAACACCATAGATTTACTCAAAAAAAATAACTATTGGATATACGGATTAAGCTCCCACAGCAATACTTTATCCCATAAAATTCAGTTTGAAAACAGATCAGTTTTTGTATTAGGTAGTGAAGATAAAGGGATCAGGCAATTAACAGCAAAAAATTTAGATTTTTTATTAAAGATACCAACCTCAAACGAGTTAGAAAGCTTAAACTTATCAATTGCAAGTAGTATTATTTTATATGAGAATTACAAACAAAAATCTATTTTATAAAAATTTTTACTTGATTTTTTATTTATTATTTTTTATTATTAAATCATATCTTTTATAAAAGATAAAAAATTTGCCGGGTTAGCTCAGTTGGTAGAGCTACTGATTTGTAATCAGTGGGTCGGGAGTTCGAGTCTCTTACCCGGCACCATTTTAAAACTCCCTTTATTTTTCAGCTATTATTTTTCAGCTATTATTTTTCACCGTGTATATGGGAATGAAGAATCTTAATCGCTTCTTGCCTATCTTTAACAGATAGTTTTGGCATTAATTCAGCAACTATTCCATGCACTTTTTTAGAAATTTCATTTTTTTCTACCAACATTTCTTCTAATAATTTATTATAAGCTTCTGAATCAAAATCTTTAACTGCTATTAATTTTTCCATTTCTTCTTTATATTTCTTTTTTATTTTCATAGAATCATCTTTAGCAATTAATTTTATTTTATTCAAACTTTCTTGTAGCATTTTAAACCCTGCTTCAGAACCACCATTTTTAATAAATTTTTTATGCATTTTTTCAATTTTATTTTTATCATTATCTTGCTTTCCTTTATCATTTTCCTTTGCATTTAACACAGAAAAAAAACAAGAAAAACCCACAACAAACAAAATAAATAACATCTTTAAAAACTTCATTTTAACACTCCTTTTATATATTGAATAATTTAATGTAATATTTTTAACAATCATTTTAAAAAATAAACGATGCAAAAAAATACTTCAAAACATTATACCACTATATTTATTATAACTAAACTAATAAAAAGTATGATATAATTTAAACCAAAATACAAACCCTATACAAAACTAAAAGAATATAATTTTTTACGGAGCTACCAAATTAATGATTTTAATATTTTTATCAATAATAGCAATTACAGCAACCCAAATTTTAGTTAATAAAATATGGAGTTCAAATTTTTTAGTTAGCAGATTCTTTAATTCAAAATATGAAATTTCACCATCAAAAAAGTTTTTATATTTTATACCTATCGTTTTAAAATCTATTATTCTTACAAGCTTAATTAAGTATTTTCAATTGTCATTATTTTCAGGTATATTTTTAATATTGATATGCTTAAGTTTTATTTTTTTACATTTATTAGAGGATCTAAACTCAACAAACCATATCAATAACAAAAATCAAGTTAGTTTAAATATAATAAGCTTTGGCAGAACTTTTTTTTCATTGCTACTAAGTTTTTTAGTGGGCTATGTTATTTTATAAAAAAGCAAATAAGCAAATAAAAATCACTCATAAACAGTTTTAATTCTAAAAATTTTAAAGTATTCAGATATTTTAATTAAAAAGTCTTCTTCTTCATTTAAAGAAACATCTAACAAATTCTTTTTAACTATAAAAGAATACTTTTTTTTAGTTTCTTTAATTAAAATTTCTACTTTTTTATAGGAGTAAATAGATCCATTTTCATAAAAATCTAAATATCTTAATTCAATTATTGATTTTTTATTGTAATCAAAAAATATAATTTTTACAGGATGATTAAATTTTTTAGAAAATACAATTTCCATTTTAGGAAAAAAAGATCCATCATCTTTACTATTAATAAAAAAAGCACTAAAAAGTGCATATTCATCCGTTTCTTTATCAATAGCAAACGAATACATTTTATAAGAATCAATCAAATAATCT
>JBIIMR010000116.1:0-3213 GCA_044337895.1 Alphaproteobacteria bacterium | reverse complement strand
TTTACGGATGCAATACATCGGGTAAAACAACAATGTCTAAAATTGTAGCAGAAAAATACCCAAAAAACAGCTTAGTATATAACTATTATTATATTAGTAACTATTTTAATTTTACAGATAATATAATAACCTTAAAAGATTCTATTATTGAAAATATAGAAAAAATACAAGGTCAAATAGAGGGATGGGAAACAGACCTTAATAGGTATTTATCACAAATGGTATCTAATATAAATATTAGATACCTCAAAGATTCATCCCAAACAAACTCCCACCAGTTTATTATAGAAAGAAGAGTAAATATAGGAACAAAAGGCGAGGAATTTGAAGAAATTGATAATAATTTATCAGAAGCAGAAAAAACATCAATTACTTTAGCATTTTTTTTTGTTATCTTAGATGTATATATTAAAGGAGAAGCAAATAACGAGCTATTAGTAATATGGATAGATGATCCTATTGCATCTTTTGATATAGAAAAAGTTTATATTATATCTAGCATAATTTACGAAAAATTAAACCATATTTTAAGTTTAGGTCAATCAAATGTAACTAATATTTCAACTGAAATTAAAATTATAATTTCTACCCATCACATTTTATTTTATAATAGAATGAATCTTTTATTTAAAAATGGTAATAAAAAATCACATAACATATCATTTAATAAACATCAGATTAAAAAAAAATCTACTACTAATATTATAAATAAAACAGAACATAGGATTAAACAAATAAACAAAAATCAAGATACTAATTTTATAGAAAGTTTAATAACAAGAATTAACAATGATAAAACTATATTTTCATTAAATTTATTAAGGCAGTTTTTAGAACATATTGCATCATTGTTAGGGTATACTCATTATAAAGATTTATTAAAAAAAATTTATCCTATAGATAAAACTAAACCAAACGATGATAATGAAAAAACTATAATTAAAATATGTGGATTATTAAACGAAAATTCCCACAGCGAAATAATCTACGAGGATAAATTGATTTTTTTAGTAGATGATAATCTTCAATTAAAAGATAAAACTCTTAAAGATACTTTAAACTTTATAAACTATAATCAATAAAATTAATAATAATAAACCAATATAAGGTAAATAACAATGCAAGAAAGTAAACTAGGTAAAACACTTTGGTCGATAGCAGATGACTTAAGGGGGCAAATGGATGCCGATAAATTTAAAGATTACATGCTAGGATTTATATTTTTAAAATTTTTATCCGATACTTATAAAAAAATTGCCAATGAACTTTTAGTTGATGATGCAGAAAATTTTGATGATTTATATGAAAGTGATGCAACAGAAGAATTAGAATCTATTTTAGAGAAAAAAATAACCGAGCAAATTGGTTATTATTTACAAAAAAAACATCTATGGGATGAAATCATAAAACCAGAAAATAAAAACAATATCATAGATAATTTAACAGGACAGAGCGGAGTTTTTACCCATTTAAATAAAATTGCTAACCAAAATTTAAGCGAAGTTAACCAATTTAATTTGTTTGAAAGTGTAGATTTAAACTCTTCTAACTTAGGTAAAACCTACAGCGAACGAGCAAATTTAATTGTAAAGATTTTAGAAAAATTAAACGAAAAACTAACAGAAAAAAATTATAATCAAGACGAACTAGGCGATGCCTACGAATATTTAATTTCTAAATTTGCATCCAACTCAGGTAAAAAAGCAGGTGAGTTTTATACTCCTGCTTGCATTTCAGAAGTATTAGCTAAAATTGTTTGCTTGCAACACCAAGATAGTAATTTAAAAAAAGATTCCCTACAATCAATTTATGATCCAACATGCGGATCAGGTTCCCTTTTATGTAATGTTTATAGGGAAATCAACCATAAAGTATTTAAAATATATGGGCAAGAAAAAAACCACACCTCCTATAACCTAGCAAGAATGAATCTTTTTTTACACCAAGTAAAATATAATGATTTTGAGATACATCTAGGAGACACTTTAACAAATCCTGCTTTTTTAGAAGAAAAATTTGATGCAATCGTTGCAAATCCACCTTTTTCTTTAAATTGGGAGCCAGACCAAATAAGTAGCGAAGATATAAGGTTCTCAAACTATCAAAAACCACCAAAAAGTAATGCAGACCTTGCCTTTGTAACCCACTGTTTACACCTATTAAACGATAGTGGCACCCTAGCAATTATTTTACCCCACGGAGTATTATTTAGGGGCAATAAAGAAAAAGAAATCAGAAAAGCAATTTTAAATGCTAATCACCACGGTTATTTAGATGCAGTAATTGGGTTAGCTCCTAACTTGTTTTATTCAACTTCTATCCCTGTTTGTATTTTAATTTTTAAAAAGTGCAGACCCATAGATAATATTTTGTTTATTCAAGCATCCCATTTATATAAAAAAAATAAAAATCAAAACGAACTAACACAAGAACACATAGAGGCAATAATAACCGCCTACAAAAATCGCAAAAACACACCTTTAGAGGCAGACACTACCAATATAGCAATTTCTCAATTAGTTAGTAAAGAGGAAATTGAAAGTAACGATTACAATCTAAACATCACAAGATACATAGACTCAAGCACAAAAGAAGAACAAATAGATTTAACAAAAACAGTAAATAAAATTCAAGAACTAAAAATAAAAGAAGAACAAATAAATAAAGAACTTTTTGATTTTTGTAAAGAACTAGGAATTGCAGACCCATGCTAACAAAAAATCCTGTATTAAGATTTAAAAATGCTAACGGTGAGGATTATCCTGACTGGGAGAGTAAACCATTAGGTGAAATAGCAAATTTATTAAGGGGAGTGAGTTATAATTCGCATAATGTTACAAATAAAGGATTATTAGTATTAAGATCTAATAATATTCAAAATAACACAATTAATTTAGATGATTTACAATTTATAAATAAAAATTGTAATGATAACTTATTATTACAAAATAAAGATATAATAATATGCATGGCAAATGGTAGTAAACATTTAGTAGGTAAAATAGCAGAATATACTAATTCTATTAATGATAATAATGTAACCGTAGGTGCATTTTGTGGAATAATAAGAGTTTATAATTTTTCTTTATTAAGTAATAATATTTTAAAATATTTTTTTGAATTAGCATATTATAAAGATTATATAGATAGTATTTTATCAGGAAGTAGTATTAATAACTTAAAGCAACAAGATATATTAAATTTTTCTATCCC
>JBIIMR010000115.1:0-3269 GCA_044337895.1 Alphaproteobacteria bacterium | reverse complement strand
TATAGGTTAAATTTTAGATGAATTAAGGAGTTTGACAAATGAAAAACAATTTAATTAATAGAAAAAATGATAATATTTTTAGTTTATTTGATGATTTTTTTAATAGAAGTTTATTTAAACATGAAATTTTTGATATGAAAAGAAATTTTATAGGAAACTACTCTATTGAAAAAATTGATCAACATAATTATTTTATTAATATTAATGTTGCAGGGTTTAATAAGGAGGATATTGATATTGAATTTGAAGGTGATTATTTACATATTAAGGGTAAAAAAGAATCTTTTAAAGATGATAAATATGTTTATAATGGATTTTCATCCCAATTTGAAAATAGCTTTATGATAGAAAAAGATTCTGAAGTTATTGATGCAAAAATTGATAATGGTATATTGAAAATTAAAGTCAAAGAAAACCCTAAACATCTTGTTAATAAAAGAAAAATCCTAATTAAATAAATAATTAATTAGGAGATTCCTGCTTTCTCTTACATTATATTGAGTTAGAATTAACTTACATTAGATTATTTGAATTTATCTAAATGAAATGGGTTTGGTAAAACTGTCATTAAAGTGAAAGAAACACGGTGATCTTGCTTTAGATTTGCTTCTTCTACAAGTTGATTGTTCTTTACAACATATTGATAGCCAACTCCAAAAGAAAGTGGAAGTTTACCAATTGAAAAAGTTTTACTAATTGATACACCTATTGGCAAATTATATTCTAAACCTTTTGAGGTGTATATCATTTCTACTTGTGAAGCAGATGCAATGGATAAAAGTGGGGTTATTCTATATGTAAAAACATATTGTAAAACACCTGTATTTGTATACTGTCTTTGCTCTTCGTTCTCTAAATCTACATAATGGCTATAATTGAATCCTGTTACAAATTTAGGTTGCATATAGTAAAAAATAGATGTTCCACCAACCCTATAATTTGGAGTTGATATTTTATTATGTGCTGGAAAGCTTATTGCTGGTCCTACTCCATAAATTAAACCAAAATCTGTTTTGTAGCCTAAAATAGATGACCATGAAAAATTAGTTACATATGTGTCGTATCCGCCTGATTTAAAATCTGGAACTGTGGTTACTAAAAAAGATGGTCTATTCATTAAAATAATTTTATCTTTCTTTATAACATATGGTAAAACTGGCTGTAGCATAAATTGGTTCATTTTGTAATTTTTGTTTGTTGTTTCATTAAATAAATTCGTGGTATAGTTTGTCATGAATACAAACCATAGATCTGAGAGAGGATCTATTAATTTATCTGCTACTTTCTCTAACTCATCTTTAGAAATTTTATTGGAACTATTTGTGGTAGCAGAATGAGTATTGGTGGTAGGTTTAGTAGGTGTAGAATTTGTTGATTCTGACTTTTCATCTGCTTTAACAGTTAAAATACTAAAAAATGATAAAAAAAGTAAAATAAAAGTAATTCTTTGTAAAAAATTTAATAAAGGCATTGAATATATCGCTTTCAACTTAAAATAGTTTAGGTGTGTAGGGGGTTTATTTTTAATTAATTTTTATAGATTAACAAATAAAAAATAATTTTGCAAGTGAATATTTTAGAATAATTTTAATTGATTGTAGTGTGTGTTTCTTCTACTGCTTTTTTTAGGGCAGACATTTGATTTTTTAACACTATCAATGAAAAGATATATACCAATAATATAAACATAATTTTACCAAATATTGAGTGAATCTTCATTTCTACTTGATAATTTAAAACAGTTGTATCGTTTTTATCTGTTAAAAAATAGCTTGTTTTACTGGTAAAAGAGTTATTTGATAATTCTACAACTAATTCTTTATTGGGGATAGAAGATATTGTTTTGCCTTGATATTTTGAAATTTTTCTTCCTTCTTTTAAGTATAAATAAAAATTTTTATCATTGGTATCTAATTTTTCTATTTTGACTAATTCTTTTATCCATAATTTTTGTAAATCAAAATTTGATAAATATTGAAAAACATGGGAAGAGGGTTTATTTAAGATTAGTGTTCTTGTAAATTTTGGCATTTTGTGTTCTCTTTTAATGATGTTAATAAATTATTGAAATATTTTTTGGTAAAGATGCTTGAAATAACTGTTTGAAAAAGATGTTTTTAGTTTTTTATATATTTTTTGGATTGATTCTTTATTTAAAATTAGTGTTCTTTTGATGATTAAATCCCTTTCTAAAATCCTTAAAGGTTGATGTTTGTCTTGATATTCTAGTTGTTTGTAGGTAAGAAAAATATTTAAAAATCTTTCTGATAGATATCCGTAAATTCTTGGAAAAGTAAGATGTTTGTATTGTTTTTGCTTTAATTTTTGCTCTAAAGCAAAAAAAATTGTAAATAAAAAATTACTGTACTCAATAAATAGATTTGTTTTCATTATGAAAATATTTTTAAAATAAAGTTTATTGTAATCCATAGTTTTATTTAAAGCAGTTTTATACTTAGGAAATTTATCTAACATGATTGAAAAAGATAAATCTAAAAGTTCCTTGTTATATTCTTTATAAAGATTTGTTCGCATCGTGTTTTTTTCTGTAGTGTTTTTATGTAAACGATTTAAATCTATTTTTTTTGGTAAAATTATATCATATTTGGATAATAAATTTTTGATATTTTTCTCTTGTAAGGCAAATAAATATTCGTTTAAAAAATTAAAAGGAGTGATTTTTTGAAATAAATTGAAACTTCTAAAACTTAAATAACGGCGATAATGGAAAATTCCAATGTGGGAATATTCTGTTTCTTTAATATTTTTTGCAGCCCAATATAATGCTGTTAGCTCACAGTAATTATTATTTTTGATTGAAATATTATCTCCTGTGTTGTCTTTTAAAGGGTAAAAATTATTTGTAGTTTGTAATGCGGAATTTAATAAAATTCCTTTAATGATATCGTTTTGGTAAATTTTTGTATTTTTGTGGCAACATACTAAAATTAATGGTTTTTTTTCTAACACTTAAAAATATCCCTTTAAAGTATATAAGATTATAAGAATATGGTTGTTTCTTAAAAAATTTATTTTGAAAGAATCTTATAATTTTTTATTAAAACAATCAAGTTATTTGTTTGAATTAATTTTAATATATTTAATAATTTATTTTCATTCCTTTCTATATTTTTAAATATATATTAAGGGGGGTTCTGGATTCTTTTTTTATTTTTGTAGTATTTTTTATTTGTAATTTTTGAAATATTCTGCTATGATTTTTTTAAGTTAATAAAATATTACTTTTTAGTTATTGTAATAATAATGGT
>JBIIMR010000114.1:0-3422 GCA_044337895.1 Alphaproteobacteria bacterium | reverse complement strand
AAATTTTATATTTGAGAAGATAGTAGAAATAAGTAGTAAAGCTATAATATTTAATAAATTTTATTATTGGTTTTATTTGATAAAAGCAGATGCAAATTATACAATGGCAAAGTTACATCTAAATGGGGATGGAGATAGTTTAGCAAAATATGAAGAGGCGGAAAGATTGTATAAAGAGGGTAAAATGTATTATTTAGAATATTATGCAGAGGATGATTTAGAAAGGGTAAATACTTTAAATAAAATACAGGTAAATTTAGAAGGTATAGAGATAAAAATAGCTAAAATTAGTAAAAAGTTAGAAGGTAAAAATTAGGGGGGAGGATAAGGGGGATTCCTGTGTTGTGCTGAGAATGACAAAAAAGAATTAATTTATTTATTGAAATATATTAATGAGGAAAAGGAAAAGGATAAGAATAGAATGATTGAGATAAAAGAGATGGATATAATTGATGGGAAGATTTCGTTTAATGAGATTAAGAATTAAGAATTATTAAGTATGATATTTTTTTTATATTAATTATGGTTAATATTAAGATGATTAATATTAATGGTGGTTAATTTAATGGTGGTTAATGTTTGGTTTTTGTGTTATAGTATAACTTATTTTTTAGAAGTTATTTTTTAGTATTTATTTTTTTGAAATGAATTGTTTTTTAGAAGGGTTTTTTAGATGGCGGTTGTTAGTGCAAGTGGTATATATAAGTATTTTAGTGGTGAAAGCTTGTTAGTTGATTGCGACTTTACTATTAATGAAAATGATAAAGTTGGGTTAATTGGTAAAAACGGTGCTGGAAAATCTACTCTGATAAATATGATTTTAGGAAAAGAAGATTTTGATGCCAATATTGACAATAATAAAATTGGTTCTTTGGTGTTGGATAAAAAATTATCGGTTGCTTTGCTTTCTCAACATCATGACTTAAATGGTGAAAATAATGTAATAGAAGAAATATTATCTTGCTTTGGACTTGATTTTGCTTTTAAAAAAATGCAAGAAGCAGAAATAACATTAGATTATGGTGAGGAATTTTTAGAAGCTGTTTCTTTGTTTCAAGAAAAAGATGGTTATAAAATAGAATCTGATATTAAAAAAATTCTTAATGGAATAAATTTAGAAGAAAAAGTTTGGTTAAATAAAATTTCTACCCTTTCTGGTGGGCAAAAATCTAGGGTTATGCTTGCTAAAATTTTAGTTATGGAGCCTGATTTTTTAATTCTTGATGAACCTACTAATCACTTGGATTTGAATGGGATTTTATGGCTTGAAAATTTTTTGAAAAATTATAAAAAAACTTTTTTGTTAATATCCCATGATATTTATTTTTTAGATAGTGTTGTGAATAGGGTAGTTGAAATTGAAGCAAAAAAAATTAAATCTTATAAGGGTAATTATACCGAATATAAAGCTCAAAAGGAATTGAATTTTTTGTCGGATGTTAGGTCTTTTGAAAAAGAACAAGATAGAATAAAAAAATTAGAAGAATTTGTTTTGAAATATAAAGCAGGGCAGAAGTCTCGCCAAGCTATGGGAAGGCAAAAACAACTCAATAATATTGAAAGGCAAGAAAGTCCTTATATTACTAAGAAAAATGCGAATTTGGAATTTAAAGTTGAGTATCCTAGTTATAATGAAGTGATGAATTTTGTTGGATTGGGTAAGGATTTTTTTGGTGAAGTTTTATTTAAAAACTTGAATTTGAAGGTTTTAAGGGGTAATAGAATTGGAATTTTAGGGAAAAATGGTGTTGGTAAATCTACTATTTTAAAAATGATTTGTGGAAAAATTTCTGTGGAAATGGGTGAAATTTTATTGGGTGAAAAAATTAAAATTGGATATTTTTCTCAAGATTTAAGTGATTTGAATTTAGATAATTCTATTATGGATGAAATTTTACTTAACTTTAAAATTAATGAATTTGAGGTTCGTGATATTTGTGGAACTATGCTTTTTAGTGGGGATGATGTTTTTAAAAAAATTAAATTTTTAAGTGGAGGCGAAAGAGCAAGGGTTGCTTTTATTAAGCTTTGCTTGCAAAAGCCTAATGTTTTAATTTTGGATGAGCCAACTAATCACTTGGATATTGAAACGAAGGAAATTTTAATTCAAGCTTTAGAAGATTATAATGGGACTATCATGGCTGTATCCCATGATAGATATTTTTTAGATTTTATTGTTAATAAACTTTTAGTTGTAAAAAGAGAAAAAAGTTTGTTGCTAGATGGAAATTATTCTGAAAATAAAGAGCAAGTAATTTTGGAGTTAAGTAAAAGAGAAGAAGAAATAAAAATTGATAAAAATCAAGTTGATATGAGTAAGTTAAAAAATATTGAAAAAGAAAAAATTAGGGATCAAAATAAAGAGCAAAATAAAGAAAAAAGAGCAATAAAAAAAGAGTTGGATAAGTTGCTGGAAAAGGAAAAGAATTTAAGGGTTCTTTATGATGCTGCTTTGGAGTCTAACAATATTGAATTAATTATTAAGTATGAAAATGAAATTTTAGCAGTTGAAAAAAAATTCTTTGATTTGAGTGAAAAAGAAGGGTAGTTATTTCGGTTAGACTTATTATTTGTAGTGTTTAATGTTTGCTTAATTTTTTGGTTTGTGATAATATTTTTATATATTCTAAGTTTTAGAATATTAATTTATAAAAACAATATAATTAAGAAGTGGAATGTTGTTAGTATGCTTAGAATCGCTAAAAATTTATTAGTTATCTTATCTTTTTTTACAATATTTATTTGTAATATTAAAGCGGAAGTTGTTAAATATCAAATATTAATTGAAGAAGAAAATAGGCAAATTGATTCTACAAATGTAACTTATTTAAAGTTAAATAATGGGAATCCACCTGTAATTTCTGCAATTATGAATGATGATTTAGAAATTACTGTTGTGAATAAATCTTTAAAAGATATGATTATTCATTGGCATGGATTAATTGTTCCTAATAATATGGATGGGGTTGTTGATGTGAATATGAAGCCAATTAAAAGTGGTGAAACATTTGTTTATAAATTTAAAGTTAAGCAATATGGAACTTTTTGGTATCATGCACATGGATTTGAAGAAGCTATGGGGGTTAGAGGGGCGGTTGTGTTTTATGAAAATAAAATTGCTAAAGAAAATGATAGATCTGAAGTGTTAATTTTTGAAGGTGATTTGGGTAAAGATCCTATTGAAGTTTTTAAAAATTTGACTGGTAAAAATTCAGAGATGAAGCATGGTGAGATGCAAAATGAAGAGATGAAGCATGGTGAGATGAAGCATGGTGAGATGCAAAATGAAGAGATGAAGCATGGTGAGATGAAGCATGGTGAGATGCAAAATGAAGAGATGAAGCATGAAGAGATGCAAAATGAAGAGATGAAGCATGAAGAGATGAATCATAGTGAGATGCAAAATGAAGAGATGAAGCATG
>JBIIMR010000113.1:0-3470 GCA_044337895.1 Alphaproteobacteria bacterium | reverse complement strand
ATAAAAATAAAATTGGAAATATTTATTTTGAAATACAAAAAGATGGGAAGCCGATTAACCCTGTTTCATTTATGAAAAAATAATATTTTTAGAAAATTGTATAAAATAATCTTTTAGGTTATAATCTAAGCTAAATATAATTTTTCAAATAATGAAAACATTTAATATAAAAATTAAGGATTATAAATTTGATGGGTAAATATTATAACTATGTAATGTCTTTTACTTTAATTATTGCTTTGGTTTCTGCAATATTGCTAAAAAAATTTTATTACGGATCTTTTGCTAATGAAATAAATGAAAAGCAACAGAAAGAACAAGAGCAATTCTATTATAATAGTAATTTACTAAGTCAAGTTATATCAGAAGTTAGAACTGCTTATTATAAAGATGTAGAAGTTGAGGATCTTATTAATAAAGCGATTAAAGGATTAATGGAAAATTTAGATAATTATAGCACATTTATGGATAATCAAGAAGCTACTAGAATGAGGGAATCTGTGGATGGGGAATTCGCAGGGCTTGGTTTTGTGGTTACAAAAAATTATAATAATTATATTAAAATCATGTCTGTTATTGATGGGACTCCTGCAAGTAAAGCAAATCTAAAAATTGGTGATATAATTGATAAAATAGATGGTGTTTCTGTGCTTAATATCTCTTTGGAAGATGCTATAAAAAAAATGAAAGGTAAAAAAGATACATCTGTAACCTTAACAATACTGAAAAAAGATAAATCTTTAGATATAAAATTAATAAGGGATATTATAAAGGTTCCTTCTGTGAAAAATAAAATGTTAGAAAATAATATAGGATATATAAATATTACAAGTTTTGACAAAAAAATTTATAGTGAAATGGTTGCCGCAATATCTACTTTAAAAGAAAAAAATATGCAATATTTAATTTTAGATCTAAGGGATGACCCTGGTGGGTTGCTAGATCAAGCTATTTTAGTGAGCGATTCATTTCTTGATTCTGGTGAAATTGTTTCTATCAAACCTAAAAATCTTAAAGAATATAAAAGATATATGGCAAATAAAGGGGATATACTAAGGGATATACCTATATATGTAATTATAAATGAAAATACTGCATCTGCGGCGGAAATTGTAACTGCTGCCTTAAAAGATAATTCTAGGGCAACTATTATTGGAACTAAATCTTTTGGTAAAGGTTCTGTTCAGCAACTTATACCTGTTGGTTCTAAAGGGGAAATGTTAAAAATGACTATAGCACTTTATTATACTCCTGCTGGTGTTTCTATACATGAAAAAGGAATTGAGCCTGATGTATATGTATATAAAAATGGAATGTTTTGCGACAAGTGTTCTAAAGAAAAAAATGAACATATGAAAAAAGATGAATTTATATATTCACTCCTTGAAATAGAAAAATCTCAAAAAAATGATTCTTATAAGCCTTTTGAAAAAGATTTACAACTTGAATATGTTGTAAAATATATTCAAACTACCAATAAAAAAGCAATAAATAAAATAAAAGAAGAAACTTTGGCAAAAAATAATAGCTTGGAATCTGATTTACCTGATGATAATTCGCAAAAAAGTGAAATAAAATAAAAATTAGGTGATAGAAAAAATGTATAGGCATGGGGTTGGATCGTTTATTATAAATGATGAAAAAAAAATTTTTGTAGCAAAAAGAATAGACTCAAAAGAAGGAAAATTTTCTTGGCAATTACCTCAAGGTGGAATTGATAAAAATGAAACAGCTATGGATGCACTCTATAGGGAGTTACTAGAAGAAATAGGCACTAATAATGTTTTAATCTTAAAACAAACAGAAGAATTATCATATGAAATACCTGCTCAGTTTAGGAAAAGTTCGTGGAATAAAGACATAATTGGGCAAAAACAAATATGGTTTGCTTTAAAATTTTTAGGTAAAGAATCTGATATAAATCTCAACTATGATATACATCCTGAATTTGATGAATATAAATGGGTAGATAAAAAATTTTTAATGGAAAATATTATATACTTTAAAAAAGATATGTATGAAAAAATTATTGAAGAGTTTTCTGAATTTATTGAATAGGATTTTGGAAAATAAAATATGAATGATAAAATATCAAAACTACAGGGTGATAAATTTATCAAAACAATATTAAAGGATATTCCTGAAAATAGTGGTATCTACAAAATGTTTGATTCTAATAATAAAATTCTTTATGTGGGTAAAGCTAAAAACTTAAAAAATAGAATTACTAATTATTCTAAGTTAGAAGATAATTCACTTAGAATACAATCTATGATAAAGCTAATTGCAAAGTTAGAATGGATAATAACACTAAATGAAACAGATGCTTTAATATTAGAAGCAGATCTTATAAAAAGCTTAAAACCTAAATATAATATATTACTTAGGGATGATAAAACTTTTCCTTATATTAGAATAGAAAATACATGTGAATACCCTAGGATATCTAAGTTTAGAACTAAAAATATTGATAAAGAAAATTTATTTGGTCCTTTTGCCTCTACAATGGCAGTAAATGAAATAATTGATTTACTACAAAAAACTTTTATGATTAGAACCTGCTCTGATAATGTTTTTAAAAATAGAAGTAAGCCTTGTGTGCTTTATCAAGTTAAAAGGTGTAGTGCTCCTTGTGTTGGTAAAATTTCTGTTAGTGATTATTCTTTGGATATAAAGCATACGATAAACTTCTTAAAAGGTAATGAAAACTCTATTAAATCTGAGTTGATTAAATTAATGGATAATGCTAGTAAAAACTTTTTATATGAAGATGCTATTTTATATAGAAATAAAATTAATATGATTAATCAAATTCAAGCTAAAAATAATGTTTCCTTACCCGCAAGTATAAATCTTGACTTAATTATTATAGTGGAAAAAAATTTTTTAATATTAATAGAAGTATTTATTTTTAGAAATGGTAAAAATAATGGTTCTATCAATTTTTTTATTGAAAACATTTTGGGGAAAAATATAGATGAATTGATAGATTCTACTCTACTACAATTTTATAGCAATAGAAATATACCTGAATATGTATGTTGTAATAAAAATCTTAAGCAAAATAATAACTATTTTTTAGCTGCTATAGAAAAAACTATAAATAAAAAAATTAAGATTAAATCTGATAAAGATAATGATTTAAAAAATATCATTAATTTTGCAGAAAATGATGCAAAAAATAAAATAGAATCTAAGCTTATTGCATTGATGAAGTGGAAGGATAAATTTTTAAAAATACAAAATCTACTTAAAATGGAAAATAAAATAAATGATATAGAAATATATGATAATTCTCATCTTTATGGAACAAATAGTGTTGGGGTTATGGTAAAAGCCTTAGAAAGTGGATTTGTTAAAGATAAGTATAGAATATTTAAAATAAAAAATTTAGATACAAAAAGCAATGATGATTATGCTATGATGAAAGAATTTATAGAAAGAAGATTGAAAAATTTAATTAAAGATAA
>JBIIMR010000020.1:0-11748 GCA_044337895.1 Alphaproteobacteria bacterium | reverse complement strand
ATTTGTTACATAATAATATTAATACTTTATCTGGGGGGCAAAAACAAAAAGTTGTGCTGGTTAGGGCTTTAATTCAAGATTTTAATTTGTTAATACTGGATGAAGCAACAAATTTTTTTGATTTTGAAACTCAAAATGTTTTTTATAAAAATATTTATGAATTGCAAAAAAATTATAAATTTTCTGTTATTATGGTCTCACATGATTTGAATTTGGTTTTAAAAGAAAGTAACTATGTAATGTGTTTAAGTAATGGAAAAATATGCTGTAAAGGAAGTGTTTATAATATAAAAAATGATAAAGATTTTAAAAAATTATTTGATAATTTCACTTATTACAAGCATCATGATTTGCAAGGTAGCTAAAAAATGTATGATTTTTTATGGATTGCTATGTGTGGTGGAGTTATTATTGCTATTCCTTTAGCTATTTTAGGAAATTTTTTATTATGGAAAAAAATGAATTTTTTAGGAGATTCAGTTTCCCATTCTGCGATACTTGGTGTTGCTTTAGCTGCTATATTTAATGTATCTTCTATTATTGCTATAACTGTTGTATGCTTTGTATTTTCTTTTATGATTGTTTATATTAAAAAAAGAACATTGATTGATGCACAAAGTTTAATGGTGGTAAATACTCAAATTAGTTTATCTTTGGGGGTGTTTTTAATATATATTTTTAAAGTTAATACAAGTATAGCAAATAGTTTTTTTTTGGGTAATTTGCTTGGAATAAAATTAGAAGATTTTATTTATATAATATTTATTGCAGCAATAGTGTTAATTTACTTGATAGTTTATTATAAAAAATTACTAATAATTTGTATAGATGAAAATACTGCAAGGGCAGAAGGTATTGTAATTTGGTATCATGATTTTTTATTTTCATTCTTACTGTCTATGGTAATTGCGATGGCAATGAAATTGATTGGAATAATGATTGTTCCTGCTATTTTAATATTGCCTGCTTTGATTGCTGATAAAATGTTTAATAGTATAAAAAAAACTATCATATTTTCTATAACTATTGCAATGTTTGGAATTATTTTGGGGATTTTTTTATCTATATTTATTAATGTTCCTGCTAGTATTTTGATATCTTTAATATTGGTGTTTTTATTTTTAATAAAACTAATAAAATATTCTTTACAATAAAAATTTTATTGGGTATAATTTTTTTTGTAATAGTTTAGTTCTTTACTTGGTTAATTGTATGTAATTTTAAATAGGGGTTTTAGATGTCTGTTAATATAGATTTTGTAAAAAAAATAATTGAAGAAAAAATACCTGGGTCTACTGTTTTAATTGAAGATCCTAAAGGTGATGGGTATCATTTAGAAGCGGTTGTTGTTTCTGATAGCTTTAAAGATGTTCCTGAAATAGTTAGGCATAAAATGGTTTATGACTCATTGGAAAATATGGTTGGAAATGAAATACATGCTTTATCTCTGAAAACTTTAACTAATAGTGAAAAAGACACTAATGGAAAGGGCACTAATTTAGGTAATAGAGTTGATAGCAAGGATTTATCTACTGATATTTTGAAAAAGATTCATAATATAATTCAAAAAAATGATGTTGTTCTTTTTATGAAGGGAACTAAAAATAAGCCTTTATGTGGTTTTTCTAAAAATGTGGTTGATATTTTATCATTTATGGAAGTTGATTTTATTGATATAAATGTTTTAACTGATAATGATATTAATAAAAAATCTGAAAAAGAAGAACACTATTTACTTGATTTAAAAGATGTAAATTCTAATGATATTAGGCAAGGAATTAAGGACTATTCTAATTGGCCTACCATACCACAGTTGTATATAAAAACTGAATTTATAGGTGGATTTGATATTGTGAAAGATATGTTTGTAAGTAAAAATTTACATGCATTTTTAAAAGAAAAAAATATCAAATTTAAAGAGTAAAAAATGGAAAACAATAATACTCCTTATAATTACATATTGTTTGATGATAGAAAAAATGATAATCCGCAATTTTTGATTTTTTTACATGGTTTTGGAGCAGATAACACCGATTTAACTTATATGTATGATGTATTGAAAACTAAAGTATCAAATGTTGTATATATTGGGCTTAATGGAATCAAAAAAACAGACTTTGGAATGGGGTATCAATGGTTTGATTTAGATTTTAATTTACTTAATAATATGGATTATTTGAAAAGTGGATTAGAAAAATCCTATCTTTATGTGGAAAGATTTTTAGAGTATGTAGTTAAAAAATATAATACAAGTTATGATAAAATAAATTTATTAGGATTTTCTCAGGGGGGGATGCTTAGTGTATTTTTGGGATTAAAGATAAAAAATAAGTTGAAAAATATTATTTGTCATTCTGGAATGCTTATTGATAGTATAAATAGTGAGGATATTATAAATAAAGATAATTTTTTTACAATTATCCATGGGGATATGGATGGGGTAATTTATGTTGATAAGTTTAATAAGACCATTGAATTGATGGAAAAATTTGGTATAAGTGGAAATAGTTTTTTAATAAAAGATTTAGGGCATTCTTTTTCTAGGGAAAGTATAGAAATTGTGGAGAAGATTTTAAATAACTAAGGTGTTTGATTTAAGTTGATTTAAGGGATTAGTCCGTGGTTTTTGAATGAGGTTATACCATTTTTGCTAATTATTAGGTGATCTAGCAAGGTGATATCAAATAATTTTGCAGCAGTTGCCAATTTGCTTGTGATTAGGATATCTTGATCGCTTGGTGTTTGATCTCCTGATGGATGATTATGTATTAAAATAAAAGAAGTTGCTCCGATATCTAATGCTTTTTTAATTATCTCCCTTGGATAAATTGGGGCATGGTTGATTGTGCCTTCTTGGAGCATTATATCTTTTATTAAATAGTGTTTGTTGTTTAAATATAAAAGTTTTAAATATTCTTTTTTTTCTAAAGCGAGGTCTACATAACAATAATCTAAAAGTTGTTGCCAATTTTGGATGATTGGTTTTTTATATAAATCTTTTTTTAAAATGTGGCTAGAAGTTGATTTAATAATTTTAAATAAAAGAGCGGTGTTTTTGGATATTTCTGTGATTTTTTCTAAATCTTCTATTGGTAAACTAATTAATTCTGGAAGAGAATTATATTCTTGTAGAAGTTTTTTTGCTAAAGGTTTTACATCTTTTCTTGGGATTGTAAAAAATAGAATTAGTTCTAGCAATTCATCGCAATTATGTGAAGAATTGAAATTTTGGATAAATTTATTTTTGACTCTCTCCCTGTGTCCTAAGTGCCAATCATTATTATTTTTTTTGGTTTTTGTTTGACTATTTTGTAAAGATTTCACATCCATTTGAAGTTACTCCTATTGTATGTTCAAATTGGGCAGAAAGGGATTTATCTTTTGTAACTGCTGTCCATCCGTCGTTTAAAATTTTAGCATCTTTTTTTCCTATGTTTATCATAGGTTCTATGGTAAACACCATTCCTTCTTCTAAAATAACTTTTGATTTATTTACAAAATGTAAAACTTGAGGGGCTTGATGAAATGTGTGTCCTATGCCGTGGCCACAAAAATCCTCTACTACGGAAAAATTTTCTTTATGGGCGATTTTTTCTATAGTTTCCCCGATGTAATTTAATGGGATTCCTGCTTTTACTATTTTGATTGATTCCATTAGTGCATTATAAGTTGTATCTACTAATAATTTATCTCTTAAGTTATTAGCTTGTGAAATAATATATGTTTTAGAAGTGTCTCCATAAAAACCATCTAAAATTACAGTGATGTCTATATTTACTATATCTCCTTTTTTTAATTGTTTGTCTTTGCTTGGAATCCCATGGCAAATTACATGGTTGACTGATATACAAGTAGACTTTGGGTATCCTTGGTAGTTTAGGGGTGCTGCAATTGCATTATTTGCTTTTATAAAATCGCTTGCTAAAACATCTAATTCTTCGGTGGAAATTCCTTCTTTTACAAATGGTTCTAAGTGGAGAAGGGTATTTTTTGCTAATTTTCCTGCTTCTTTTAATTTAATAAAAGCTTCTTGATTGTAGATTGGTATTTCTTCTTTACCATAAATTACAATTTTTTTAATATAAGATTTAAAATTTAATATATTATCCATTTTATTTATTCCTTTGATATGATAAATGGGATTTGCTCGTTGATGCTAATACCTTCCAATGTAATTTTACAGTTATAACAGATAACTTTAAGTAAATTGTTATTGTAAGCATATTGTAATAATTTAAAATATTCTGGGTCTAAGTCTTTTGCAATTGTTATAGATTTTGCATCTTGCCTTTGTGCTAAAAAAAATAAATAACTTGTATATCCTTGATTTGTTGCCTCTGTAAGTGTTTTAATATGTTTTTGACCTCTTATTGTTTTGGTATCTGGAAACTCTGCTAATCCATCTTTATTTCTTAATAAATGAATGCTTTTGACTTCTATAAAAATATTTTTATCTGCATTTGTTAGGTAAAAATCTATTCTTGAATCTAAAAATGTTTTTTCTGGTTGTATATTATAATTTTGAAAATCTGGTATTTTATTGTTCTCTAATGCGGATTTAACTAATTTGTTTGGGTTATAGGTATTAATTGCAACTAAAGTATTTTCTACTTTTACTAATTCTAAAGAATATTGTAATTTTGTATTTGTTTTTTTTGCAATATAAACGGTTAGTCCTTCTTGGTTTACTCCTAACATACTACCTGAGTTGGGGCAGTGGCAAGTTACTACCTCATTGTTTTCTTTTAATAAAACATCTGCTAAAAATCTTTTATATCTTTTAATTAATATACCTTCTTGTAAGTTGTTAAAATGTATCATTTAATTTGGCTTCCAAGCTATAATATTACATAAATTGATGTTGATTTTATAATAATCGTTCTGTTTTTTGTATTCTAAAAACAGTTTATCCATATACTGTAAATATTCTTTAGTTAAAGGTTTTGTGTTATTATTTTGTAAGCTATTTGTTTCACCTATTGATTTTAAATCTTTGAAAATGTTTTTATAATCTTTATAGTTTATATTAATTGTTGAGTTATCTGCTATTACATCCTGAAAATTATTTGCAACTAATAAATTTCCTATAGTTTTAATATCTATAAAAGGGTAAACTTTGGGTGATATTCCTTGAAAAATATGGATATCTGCTTTGTATAAAATTTCTGCTAACAAACTTAAGCTGTTATAGGATGGAAAAGTTGCTAAAAAAAGTCCATTTGGTTTTAATATTCTGTAAATATTACTTAAAAATAAACTTAAATCGTTAATGCTGTGGAGTGATAATACACTAATAATTAAATCAAAGCTGTTTTCTTTAAAAGGAAGTTTATGCTCTTCGTTTGTTAAAATCTTAAAAATAGAATCTTTAGGATGATGCCTTAACATATTTAATGAAATATCTGTTGAAAATAAAGAATAAGGATATTTGATAACATTTTGTAGCTCTAAAAGAACTTCACCTTGATGGCTACCAACATCTAATATAGTATTGAAAGTTTTTTTTATTTCTGTAAGTTTAGTGAGTAATCTTTTTGTTGCCTCTTTTTTAATAAAGTTGTAATCTTTGTATATGTGTGAGATGATATCTCTTTTTTTTGCAATCAGTTTATTATTAAATATTTTTGGCATAATCTTTGTTAAAACTTTTTTTTAAAAATTTATGGTATCTTGAATTGTTATTTATGTTTGTATATAATGTTAATATATTTTATAAAAAAAATCATTAAATTTGTTTATCAGCCTTGTTGTGTTTTGTGTAAAAAAAATACAAAAGATTATGATAGTTTATGTATTGACTGTTTTTTGAAGGTTTTTAATAAATATAACAAATATTCTGTTTGTTATAAATGTGGTAAAATGTTAGAAATAAAACCTGAATGTGTATCTGATTCCTTATGTGGAAAATGTGTAAATAGTAAGTATTATTTTGAAAAAATATACTTTACCACATATTATAATTCACATGTTTCTAAGTTGCTATCTATGTATAAATTTGAAGATAAATTTTTTTTATATAAATTTTTTACAAAAGTTTTAACAATAGAATCTTTAAATATTAATGAAAAAATAGATGTAATTACTATTGTTCCTATGAATTATTTTAAAATAATTAAAAGAAATTATCATCAACTTTATTTTATTGCAAAAAATATTCGTAAATACTTTTTAAATGCAAAAATGTATACAGACTTATTAAAAGCAAAATATACCAAATATAATCAAGTTGAGCTTTCTTTAAATAAAAGAATTAAAAATGCTAAAAAGAAATTTTATATTAATGGTAACAATACTCACTTAATTAAAGATAAAAATATTTTAATTATTGAAGATGTTATAACTACGGGTTCTTCTATAAATAGGTGTGCTGAGCTTTTGATTAAAAATGGGGCAAAAAAGGTTATTATACTTGCTATAACAAGGGTTGAAGGAGAGTTAAAGATTTGAAGAAAATTGAGAATAAAGCATTGTTAATTGTTGATCTGCAAAATGATTTTTTAGAAGGTGGTAAACTTGGGGTTAAGGGCTCTTATGATATTATAGACGGTATTAATACAATAATGGATGATTATAAATATATTTATGCAAGTTGTGATTTTCATCCTTTAAATCATTGTTCTTTTAATGGATATGGAGGAAAATGGAGTCCGCATTGTATTGCAAATACTAAAGGTGCAGAAATAACAAATAAATTAAATATCCATAAAATAAATGATATATTTTATAAAGGAATCTATGATAATATGGAATCCTATAGTGCTTTTTTTATAGGTAAAAATAAAATAAACTTTATATTAACTAAATTAATGCATAATTTAATACAGTTTGGTATAAAAGAAGTAGATATTTGTGGTTTAGCTTTGGATTTTTGTGTGAAAGAAACAGCAATTGATGCTGTAACTATGGGATTTAAAGCAAATATAATTTGGGATTTGACAAAAAATATTTTTAAGGTGGATAAAAATCATTTTAAAGATTTGAATATAAATATAATCTAAAATTTTAAATATATATTCTCTTAATTTGTATCTATTATTAAAAATTAAATGGTATATTAATTATGATTAAATATAGTTTAATGTGTGATAAAAGACATTTTTTTGAAATGAAATTTAATACAAATAAAATGTATAAAGAAGCAATGTTAAAAAAAAATGTGAAGTGTGCTATATGCTCTTCTAAAAATGTATATTTAAGTAGAAGGCATGTGGATGATATATTAGAAATAAAAAATATTATAGATGAATTTAAACATTCTATATTGAAAAATTATTCTTTCGCAGATAAAAAAATTATTAGCGACCTACTAAAAATAGGTAAGCAATCTAAATTAAAAAATAAACAAAAAAATATATTTGGATTTATTACAGACTATAAAGATATGGATAAAATTATAGAATCTAATATAGATTGCATAGTATTACCTATAGAATTAAATATTAATAACAAAAAAAATCAATCTAAACATTAAGTTAATTTTTGAAAGCAACTAATATAATTTATAGTTGAATTATAATTTGTGTTTAAAGTATTTTTTTTATTGGAGAGATTCCAAGTATTAGTAAAGATGCTGTAATTTATTTCTTGTAAATCTATTAATTGAAAATTGAATTTATTGAAAAGTTCTATTAAATTTTTTGGTTTAATGAATTTGTTAAAGTCGTGTGTGCCTTTTGGAAGCCAATTTAAGATGTATTCTGCAAAAAATTTAGCTAATACTAAGGATTGTATGCTTTTGTTGATAGTAGAGATAAAAATTAATCCGTCTTTTTTTAATAGATGGGATAAAATATTTATAAAATTATATGGATTATCTACATGTTCTATGAGTTCTAAAGCTAAAATAACATCGTAGGAGTTAAAATTATTAGAATCTTTAAATAATTGTTCTGGGGTGCTTAAATCATAGGGAATATTTAAGTTTTGGAGTAGAGCATGGCTTTTAGCAACCTCTATGGATTTTGTTGAAGCATCTATACCATAAATATTATAATTTTTTTTAAATAAAGGTTCTGTGATTATTCCACCGCCGCATCCTATATCTAAAATTTTAATATCTTGTGGTAAAATATTAGCAAAATGCTTGTTAAGATTGTTTAATATAAAGGTAAGTCTTGGTGGAGTAAAATCATGCAAAATTTTAAATTTACCAGATTTATCCCACCACTGATTTGCGAGCTGATTAAACTTATCTATTTCTTTATTATTTGATATTGTTGCCAAAATAAAGGTTCCTATTTATTTTTATGATATGTTATTACAAATTATATTTTGATTCATATTTTTATGCTAGAAATTATTTTATTTAGAATAATTTTCTTGCTAGAATATAAAAAAAAGATATATAATTGTTTTATCTTGTGTGTAAGTTAATTTTATGTTTTTTATATATAAGATAAAAGATAAAAATATTATTGTATTTTATAAAGTGAAGTTTCTATTTGTATTAAAAAAAGAAAAAAATAATGGTCTTAGTATTGAAATTTGGAGGAACATCTGTAGCAGATGTGAATAAAATAAGAAATGTAGCAAAAATTGTTGCTTCTTATATTAATTCTGGTAAAAAAATTGTTGTAGTTGTTTCTGCTATGGCAGGTGTTACAAATACACTAGTTGAATATGTAAACTCTTTTGATAAAGCATCTGATAATCTTGATGAATATGATGTAGTGGTTTCATCTGGAGAACAAGTAACAGTTGGGTTGATGGTTCTTGCCTTAAAAGAAATTGGAATTAATGCAAGATCTTTTTTAGGATGGCAAATACCTATAACCACTGATTTACATTATGGAGTTGCAAAAATAAATAAAATAAAAACTAACTTTTTATTAAATAGTTTAAAGTATAATATAATACCTGTGATTGCTGGTTTTCAGGGGATAAGTTCTGAAAATAAAGTTACTACACTTGGAAGAGGTGGAAGTGATACATCTGCTGTAGCAATAGCTAATGTATTAAAAGCAGAAGCTTGCTATATATATACTGATGTTGATGGGGTTTATACCGCTGATCCTAAAATTGTAAAAAATGCAAGAAAATTAAAAACAGTATCCTTTGAAGAGATGTTGGAACTTGCTAATTTAGGTGCTAAAGTTTTGCAAACTAGGTCTGTAGAACTAGCAATGAATAACAAAGTAAAGCTTTATGTTTTATCTAGTTTTGAAAATGTTGAGGGAACTTATATTGTAGATAGGAAGGAAGATATGGAACAATCTTTGATAAAGGGTATAGTTTTAATTAAAAATCAAGTTTTGGTTACTTTACAAAAATTAAACTCTATGGATGATTTATCTTGTTTGTTGCTTGAAATAGCAAAAGCAAGGATAGATATAGATATGGTTCAAACTATATTTAATGATATTAATGGGGTTAATGTTTATTTTTCTATTTCTGTTAATGATGAAAAAAAATTTAATGTAATGATACAAAAATTAGAAACTTTAATAAAGTATGAAAAAATATCATTTAAAAAAGATGTTTCTAAGTTGTCTCTTGTTGGGGTTGGAATAAAGGATAACTCTGATATATTGCAAAAAGTATTTAATGTTGTTAAGGTAAATAATTCTGTGATATATGGAATATCTAAAACAGAAATAAAAATTAGTATGATTGTGGATAGTGTGAATGTTGATAAGCTTGCTAATGATTTGCATGATTCTTGCAATCTAGGTGATTCTAATGTAAAGGTGGGAATGTAGGATATGGATAAAACTTTGTATGATTTGTCGAAAAGAGGAATTGATTTTTTAGGTTGTGAGCACTCTATTATGGCTGGTGCTATGTCTTGGATTTCTGAAAATAATTTGGTTTCTGCGGTTTGTAATGCAGGAGCTTTTGGGGTTATTGCTGCAGGAGCTATGCCTGCTGAATTGCTAGAAAAAGAAATACAAAAATGCAAAGAAAAAACTAATAAAAATTTTGGTGTTAATTTGATTGTTATGCATCCTGATTTAGATTCTTTAATTGATGTTTGTATAAAAAATAGGGTTAGCCATGTTATTTTGGCAGGTGGAATACCTATGTCTTTGCATATAGAAAAATTAAAAAATAATAATATTAAAACTGTAGCATTTGCACCAAACTTAACTGTTGCTAAAAGATTAATGAAAAATGGAATAGATGCATTAATAATAGAAGGATTTGAAGCTGGGGGGCACATAGGGCAGGTTTCTACTTGTGTGTTAGCACAAGAAATACTACCTCAAATTAAAGATGTTCCTGTTTTTGTGGCAGGGGGAATTGGCAGGGGAGATGCTATGGCTAGTTTTTTACTTCAAGGAGCTAGTGGTATACAAATGGGAACTAAATTTGTGTGCACAGAAGAATGTATCGCCCATGAAAATTTTAAAAATTCATTTTTAAGAGCAAGTGCAAGGGATGCTGTTTCAACAATACAGGTTGATCCTGACTTTAGAATTATACCTGTTAGAGCTCTTTATAACAAGGGCTCTTATGAATTTATTAAATTTCAAAATCAAACTATATCTGAATTTAAAGAAGGTAAAATATCAAAAGAAGATGCTCAATTAAAAATAGAACATTACTGGGCAGGAGCTTTGAAAAGAGCTGTTATAGATGGTGATGTTGAATATGGGTCTTTAATGGCCGGACAAAGTGTTGGTATGTGTGATAAAATATTATCTACGAAAGATTTATTGATTGAATTTATAAAAGAAGCTGAGTATTTTTTAAATAAATATTGAAATTTAAAATAATTGCATTAAAATTTGGAGTGAAAATTTATTATGATAGATAAAATAAAAGATTCTGAAAATCTAAAATCAGGTATTGGTTCTTTATTAAAAGAAACTAGATTGGCAAAGGGATTAACTCTCTCTAATGTTGTTCAAATAACTAGAATTAGATTGAATTATATAAATGCTTTAGAAAATGATGACTATAAAGAGTTACCTGAAAGGACTTATACTATAGGATATTTAAGAAAATATGCTGAATTACTTGATATAGATGCTGAAATGTTGATTGCTAAAATAGAGGAAAATTATAAATTTGTGGAACCTTTTAAAGGGAAATTTGTAGAAAAATACTCTGATTCTATTAATGAAAATTTAGAAAGTGCAGATAAAGTGTTTATTGAACCTATTGTTGAAAATACAAATAAAGATAATTCAAATCCTATGATATCCCAATTTTATAAAAATAAGCAATTACAAAAGGAAAAAGATAAAGAAAAAAAATATAAAGAAGAAAATAAATTTGATAATGGATTTCAAAACAATATTATAATACATAATATTGTTACTAATATTAAGCCAATTATTATTATTCTAGTGTGCATTCTTGTATCTATAGTATTTATTTATACTGTTTTTTTTAATAGTAATAAGGCAGATTCATCAAAAAAAATATTAAATGTGGATACTAATGAAAAATCTTTATCTGATGAAGATAATAAAGAATCTGAATTTTTAGAACTAGATCAAGATAAAAGAAATAAAATAACAGAAGAAGCTTTAAATACAGACGAAGAAAATGTTGAAGCTAAGGATATAGCAAATGCAAGCTCTGTATCTGTTAATAATGATGTTAAAGCTAAAGAAAAAACAATTGATCCTGCTTTGCCCGTTGAAAAACAAGTTAGTTGGCCTGTGACAGATGAATCTAGTAGAATAACTATTAAAGTAACATCTAAATCTTGGATTAAAATATATAATAAAGAAAAAAATGAATATTATTTTGATAAAATACTTTCTGATGGTGCTATGATACAGGTTCCTGGGGGATTAA
>JBIIMR010000112.1:0-3499 GCA_044337895.1 Alphaproteobacteria bacterium | reverse complement strand
CCACGGTAGTGCTTTATTCACAAGAGGAGAAACCCAAGCTTTAGTTGTTTCTACATTAGGAACAGAAGAAGATGAGCAAATGGTAGATGATATAGATGGTAATGTAACAGAAAGATTTTTATTACATTATAATTTCCCTCCATTTTCAGTTGGTGAATGTGGTAGATTAGGAGCTCCAGGTAGAAGAGAAGTAGGGCATGGTAAGTTAGCTTACAGAGCTTTAACAAGGGTTTTACCTAAGAAAGAAGAGTTTCCTTATACGATTCGTATAGTTTCAGAAATCACAGAATCAAATGGTTCTTCATCTATGGCAACAGTTTGTGGTTCTTCCCTTGCTTTAATGAGTTGTGGGGTTCCAATTAAAAGATCAGTTGCAGGAATTGCAATGGGCTTAATTAAAGAAGGTGATAAATTTGCTGTTCTTACAGATATTTTAGGAGACGAAGATCATTTAGGTGATATGGACTTTAAAGTTGCAGGAACTTCAAAAGGAATAACCGCTTTACAAATGGATATTAAAATCACTTCAATAACCCATGATATTATGACTAAAGCTATTAAACAAGCAAACGAAGGTAGAAATCATATTTTAGCAGAAATGTCTAAAATTATTGAAAAACCAAGGGATCATGTTTCTAATAATGCTCCAAAATGTGTTACTTTTAAAATAGATAAAGACAAAATAAAGGATGTTATAGGTAGTGGTGGAAAGGTAATCAAAGAAATTTGTGAAACTAATTCAGTTAAGATAGATATTAGCAATGTTGGAATTGTTAAAATTTTTGGAACAACTTCAGAAGGAGTAGAAAAAGCAAAACAAACAGTTTTGGGATTTGGAACTTCTCCAGAAGTAGGAACAATTTGCAAAGGTAAAGTTGTGAAAGTTCTTGATTTTGGTGCTTTTGTTAGTATAGGAAGTAATAAGGACGGTTTTTTACATATTAGTGAAATAACAAGTAAAAGAAACGATGATATTAATGATTATATTAAAATAGGCGATGAAATAGATGTTAAAATTATGCAAATAGACGAAAAAGGAAAAATTCGTTTATCCGCTAAAAACTTATAATTATATTATCAACTATTATCAACTATTATTAAAGAGGTATTTGCAAAACCATGTTTAAATTAAATTTAGTTAAAATTTCTGGTTCAGAGGTTTTGCCAATTATTGAAGGTGGTAAAGGGATTAATGTTTCAACTGGTGTTACAGCAGGTAATTTTGCTAAATCAGGTGCAGTTGGAACATTTTCCGCAGTAAATGCAGATTCCTATGATGATGAAGGTAATGTAATTTCACAAGTCTATGATTCTAAACTTAGTCGTAAAGAAAAATTTGATAAATTAGTTAAATATGCAATTAATGGAGCAATTCATCAAGCTAAAACAGCATATGATATTGCATCAGGCAATGGTAGAATCCATATGAATGTATTATGGGAAGCAGGTGGCGCATCCAAAATTTTAGAAGCAGTTTTATCTAAAGCTAAAGGCTTAATCCACGGTGTAACCTCAGGGGCAGGTATGCCCTATAGTTTAGGAGAAATAGCAAGCAATAACAATGTTTATTATTATCCAATAGTATCTTCTGTTAGAGCTTTTAAAATTTTATGGAAAAGATCATATATTAAATTTAGAGATTTTTTAGGTGGAATAGTATACGAAGATCCATGGCTTGCAGGAGGGCACAATGGTATTAGCAATAGTGAAGATCCAAATACAAGGCAAAATCCATATTTAAGAATTAAAGGTATCAGAGATTTCATGACAGAAATCGGCTTAGATGATATTCCAATTATTTTAGCAGGTGGAGTTTGGAACATTAACGAATTTAGTGAATATCTAAACAACAAAGAAATAGGCAAAATAGCATTTCAATTTGGCACAAGACCACTTTTAACTAAAGAAAGCCCAATTAGTGACTCTTGGAAGAATTATTTATTTGATATTAAAGAAGGTGATGTTTCTTTAAATCAATTTAGTCCAACAGGATTTTATTCCTCCGCAATTAAAAATGATTTTTTAAAGAATTTAGCTTTTAGATCTAGCACAGAAATACCTGTTTCAAGGATAAAAACAGATATTTTTACAGAACAAATTCCATCAGGAAATGGTATTACATATTTTTATATAGCTAAAACTAATTTAAATAAAGCTTTAGATTACATTAAATCAGGATTAACAAGGTTAGTAAAAACACCAGATGATAGTGTTGTTTTTTTATCCAATGATGAAGCAATTCAAATCAAAAAAGATCAAGCTTCATGTATGGGATGTTTAAGTTTTTGTAGATTTAGTGGATGGTCAGATAAAGAACCCTACACAACAGGTCTATATCCAGATGTAAGATCTTTTTGCATTCAAAAAACCCTACAAGATGTATCCCATGGGGGAAATATTCAAAAAAATTTATTATTTGCAGGGCATTCAGTATATAGATTCGCTAAAGATGAATTTTATAAAAATAAGTTCATTCCTACAATTACACAATTAGTAGAAAGAATTAAAACAGGTAAATAAAGAAAAGTAACATTATCAATGAAATTAAGATTAGATATTCAAGGCTTAAGATCATTAGCAGTCATAGCAGTATTAATTTTTCATATTAATTCTAAATATTTAGCAGGTGGATTTTTAGGAGTAGATATTTTTTTTGTAATATCAGGCTTTTTAATGACAAACATTTTAGTAAATGATTATTATAAAAATAATAAAATTAATTTAATTAAATTTTATTTTTCAAGAGTAAAAAGAATTGTACCTGCACTATTTGTTGCTTTATTCATAACTTTATTATTATCTTTATTGATTTTTTCTAAAGAAGACATTCAAAAAACATCAAATAATATTTACACTTCATTTTTATTTATATCCAATATATTTTTTTCTAATCAAACCTTTAATTATTGGGATAAACAAATATACACATCCCCATTCTTACACACTTGGAGTTTATCAGTTGAGTGGCAGTATTATCTAATTTATCCCTTAATATTAATGATAGTAATTAATGTTTTTAAGAAATTTAATGTAATCAACAAAATAATAATATTAAATATTTTTATGTTTATTATTTCATTTTTATTAGCAAAATATTATATAAATATAAATGCAGATAAAAAAGCTTTTTATTTATTATATTCCAGAGCATTTGAATTAAGTTTAGGAGCTTTAACTGCTTTATTTTTACTTAAAAAACCAAAATTTAATTTATCAAATTTTTATCAAAATATGATATCAATTTTAGCTTTTATACTTTTAATTATCAGTTTATTTTTTGATGGTAAAAAAATAGGATTTCCAGTTTTTGGTAGTTTAATTCCAATTTTTTCAACAAGTATCTTAATTTATTTACTATCAAATCCTAATTTATTTTTATATAAATTTTTAAAAAATAATATTCTAGTTTATATAGGTAATTTAAGCTACAGCTTATATTTATATCATTTTATAATATATATTTTTATTAAATATATTTCTGATTGTTATTTATTACAAA